>NZ_JBQIKP010000023.1:0-67511 GCF_056796775.1 Schaedlerella sp. | reverse complement strand
CACCTATTCGGTGAGCACCATATCTTAGCCGATATATATCAAGATATTGAATTTTAGAAGCATGCCAAAGTATTACTTTAAACGAAGTTCACGGATTCAGGGAGGAAGGCAATCCCTTTGAACTGGCGCCGGATCCCATGGTGCCGGAATTGCGGGAGCAGATGGCAGGGATCGCATTCGGAGATCCTGACAGTCTGACGGATCAGCTGCGGGCGATCCTGTCCAATGAAAATATCTTTGCCGTGGATCTGTATAAGGCCGGGATCGGGGAGAAGATCGAGGAAATATTCCGGGAAGAGATTGCCGGACCGGGAGCGGTCAGGAGAACGGTGAAAAAATATCTGGGCTGCTGAGAACATCTTCAAGAAAGGGGGCTGTCGGGAAATGCGTTTTGTCCGTAAGATAATGATATGCGGTCATACAACTATTTTCCGGTAGCCCCTTGATGACTGATCAGATATTAATGTGTCAGCCGACAGTAGATAGAATCGGCAGCAGGCCGCCGGGCCTTTTTCTTCCGCTGCCAGTTTGGATTGTACAGAAAAGAAATTTTGTCTCAGTGGAAATACCATGTTGTCTGGCAACCTCATCTACCATGACAAGAATTAGCCATATCCCATCCTCTGGCAACTTCATTATTTTTTCACATGCTTCCTGCTGGATTACCATATCTGCAATTCATTTCTTAAAAGGATTATTTTATGCTGATTTTTATCATTTATTTGATATAATCCTATCATACTTCTATGTACGATTCAATGAAGTTCGGTATCTGACAGCAAAAAGCAGAATTTAAAGTTGAATTTTCAGCCAATCCAGAATATAATAATTCCTATGGAAAAGCATTGAATGATACAGAATAACAAAGGAAAAAGCAGAAAACTACAATGGAGAATTGGAAGCAAAAATTTGACCAGGACACATTAGACAGAGGAAAGTCAAACTATCTGAACCAAAGAGTAGTTGACTTGACAGAGACCAGCGGCGGATATGAATCCGCTGTTTTAGGAAGGACAAGAATAACCGTGTCCGCAATCATCCGTGGCGGCCGTTTGGGCCGGATGAAGTGCGGATGCCCGGCAGCAAAAGGCGGCAGGAATTGTGAACACATGGCCGCCCTTTTATATGCCATAGAAGCCAGAACCCGGGCAAAGGCACAGGGAATCACGGAGGCGGAGCTTCTGGAAAAAGAGCAGAAAGCAGAAGCCGAGCTGCGGGAAAAGGAAGAGCGGCAAAGGGCGGAGGAGCAGCGGCTCAAGCGGGAACGGCAGGCCGCCCGGTTGCGGCGTCAGCAGGAAGCGAAGCTGACTCCCGAGGAAAGGCAGCGTTTAAAGGAAGAACGGGAAGCTGAAAAAAAGCGCCGGGCGGAGGAATTAAAAGCAGTTGCGGAGCAAGAGAAAAAGAAGCAAAAGCAGGCCCGCCTCCAAAAAGAAAAGGAAGCCGAACAGGCCCGCCTCGAGAAAGAAAAAGAGGCCCGGGAAGCACTCCGCCAGCAGGAAGAACGGGAAGCCCGCCGCCTTGCCAGAGAGCGGCGTAAAGCAGAGATGGCGCAGAAAAAGGAAGAGCAGAAGCGTCTGGCCGAGGAAGCCCGCCGACAGGAAACGGAGAAGCGCCTGGCCGAGGAGGCCCGCCGGCAGAAGCTCCGGGAGCAGAAGGCAGAGGAAGCCAGACTTCGGGCCGAGAAGCGAAAGAAGGAACAGGAAGAAGCCAGACGGAACGCAGAAAAAAGACGTAAGGAAGAGGAAATGCGCAGACAAAAAGAAGCAAAACGGCGGGAAGAAGAACAACGCCGCCAGGAGGAAGAAAAGCAGAAGGCTTTGGAAGCAAAGAAAAGGGCGGAGGAAAAACGCCGGAAGGAAGAAGAGGAAAAGCAGAAAGCCGAAGAAGCTCGTCGTCAGCAGCAGGAACGGAGAAAGGCGGAATTTTCTCTTCTCGGAGATTCCTGGGAGGCGGAATCCGAAAGTGCGGAGGCTGAGCAGGAGAATAAAAATATTGAAAGACTGGAACGCTATAAATATTTTAAAGGAACCCTGATCAAGCATTCTATAAAGATACCAGCGGATGTTATGGCAAAAGGTGAAAAGCTGTATGCCCAGGGGGATATCGAGATGAAAGATATCCTGACCGGTTTTGACCAGTACAGCGAGGACATCCGGGGACAGATCGATGTGGTAGGAAGATCCGGCAATATGGAATTTCCTGTCAGGATCATCTTCTCACGTACCAATGTGACCTATACGGAGTGCCGATGCCCACAGTGTATACGGGAGTTCTATTCCTCCTGGGATATAGAGAAGACAAAATGCCCCTACAAGGCTGGGACGCTGAAGCTCCTGGAGGATTACCTGGATACCCACAGCTTTGGGGATGCCACGGACAGTTATGGAAAGGCGCTTCTGAAGCTTTATCAGGAAAAACGGTCAAATCTTGCGATTGCGGATACGGAAGATAAAAAGGAAAGCCTTCGATTAGTTCCGCGGCTGACCCGGAAGGACGGAAAGCTGTCCGTAGCGTTTAAGATCGGCGAAAAGAAGCTTTTTATTGTTAAAAAGCTGGATGATTTCTGCGAAAATGTAAAAAATTCGGCAACCGCTACCTACGGGTCAAATACCCAGATCAACCATAATCTTGATCATTTTACGGAATCCGGAAAGGGATGGATCCGTTTTATCAACCGGATCGTGCGGGAGGAAGAGGAATTTCTGCAGCGCCTTCAGGAGTCCAACAGGTACGATTATTACGGCAGTCGGAAAACTACGGTAGGAGGGGCGCTGAACCTGTTTGGATGGAGGCTGGATGAATTTTATAATCAAATGGCGGATGAAGCCGTCGAATTTGAAGATAAAGACGGCTGGGAGAAAAGGAAAGAGATTCTAACCCGCGCGGAACGCAATCCCAATGTTTCCATGCGTATTTCCGAGGAAAAGGTGGGAAGCGGCAGAGTATTTCACGGAATCCGGGTGGACGGCGGCCTGCCGGAGCTGTATATGGGGACCGACACGGGATATTATATCGGTGACGGACAACTCTGCCGGGTGGAAAAGGATTTCCAGGAAAAGATTGAACCCCTGTCCCGTCTGACGAGTGATGAAGGATTTTCTTTTCATGTGGGAAGGAACCATATGGCAGAATTTTACTACAGGATCCTGCCCCAGCTGGAGGAAATTGTGGATATCGAGGAGACGGAACCGGAAAAATTCCGCTCTTACCTTCCGCCGGAGGTGCGGTTTGTCTTTTATCTGGATGCCGCGGACCAGAATGTGACCTGCCAGGTCAGCGCAAAATACGGCGGCAGGGAATTTTCCGCATTGGATGTTCTGAGCAAGCAGGATCACGGCGGGATCGAGGCGCTCCGGGACGTGTCCAGGGAGGAGGAGATCCTGTTTCATGTCATGCAGTGGTTTCCGCGGATCGACTGGGAGCGGGAAGAACTGCATTGCGGCGGCGACGAGGAGCTGGTTTACCAGGTCATGGAGAGCGGCACGGAGAAGCTGATGGAACTGGGCGAGGTTCGCTGTACCAAGAGCTTCCTGAATCATCACGTGGTACGGCGTATGAAGGTATCCGTGGGAGTTTCCGTATCATCCGGGCTTTTGGACCTGAGCATTACGACAGAGGATATCCCCCAGGCCGAGCTGCTGGATATCCTGGCAAGCTACCGGGCAAAGAAAAAATATTACCGTCTCAAGGACGGCTCTTTCATGAACCTGGACGATTCCTCTCTGCAGATGCTTTCGGAGATGATGGATGCCATGCATCTCAAACCAAAGGAATTTGTGAAGGGAAAAATGCATCTGCCCATGTACCGTACCCTTTATCTGGATAAAATGCTAGAGGAAAACGACAGCGTGTACAGCAAGAGGGACAGCCATTTCCGAAAGGTGGTCAAGGGCTTTAAGACGGTGAAGGACGCAGATTTCGAGGAACCGGAAAGCCTGTCCAGAATCATGCGTAAATACCAGAAAAACGGGTTCAAATGGCTTCGGACACTGGAAGCATGGCAGTTCGGGGGGATCCTGGCCGACGATATGGGGCTGGGCAAGACGCTGCAGGTGATCGCAGTGCTGCTTGCGGCAAAGCAGGAGGGAAAGGAAGGAACCTCCCTGGTGGTGGCGCCGGCCTCTCTGATTTTCAATTGGGGAGAGGAATTTGAGCGGTTCGCGCCGGAACTGAGAGTTTCCCTGATCACCGGAAATCAGGAGGAACGCCAGAATATCATTGCTTCTTATCAGGAGGTCGATGTGCTCGTCACGTCCTACGATCTTTTGAAACGGGATATCCTGTTTTATGAGGAGAAGCAGTTCCTCTATCAGATCATAGACGAGGCACAGTATATCAAGAACCATACCACAGCCGCGGCAAAGGCTGTGAAGGTGATTCACAGCCAGACCCGGTATGCGCTGACCGGAACCCCGATCGAGAACCGTCTGAGCGAATTGTGGAGTATTTTCGACTATCTGATGCCCGGCTTTTTATATGGCTACGATGTATTTAAGCGGGAGATGGAAAGCCCGATCGTGAAGAGCAGCGACGAGGCCGCCATGACCCGGCTGCAGAAAATGGCGGGTCCCTTTATCTTGCGGAGGCTGAAGGGGGACGTTCTGAAAGACCTGCCGGAGAAGCTGGAGGAGCACCGTTACGTCCGGTTCGGAAGTACACAGCAGAAGCTCTATGACGGCCAGGTGCTTCATATGAAGGAAACACTGGCACAGCAGAATGAGGCGGAGTTCAATAAGAACAAGCTTCTGATCCTTGCGGAGCTGACAAGACTGCGGCAGATCTGCTGTGATCCGTCTCTGTGCTTTGAAAACTATAAGGGCGAGGCGGCAAAGCTGGAGGCCTGCCTGCAGCTCATCCAGAGTGCCATTGACGGCGGACACCGGATGCTGGTATTTTCCCAGTTTACCTCCATGCTGGAGATCCTGCAGGACAAGCTGTCCGGACTGAACATCGCCTACTATACGATCACGGGAAGCACCTCCAAGGAAAAGCGGCTCCAGATGGTCAAAGAATTTAACGAAGGGGAGGTTCCGGTATTCCTGATCTCCTTAAAGGCCGGAGGTGTGGGACTGAACCTGACCGGGGCGGATGTGGTTATCCATTATGACCCCTGGTGGAATCTGGCAGTACAGAACCAGGCAACGGACCGCGCCCACCGAATTGGACAGACCAAAAAGGTGACGGTCTACAAGCTGATCGCAAAGGGCACCATTGAGGAAAAAATCCAAAAGCTTCAAGAGAAGAAGAAAGACCTGGCAGAGCAGGTGATCGGCGGCGAGGCGGCACAGCTCGGCAGTTTGGGCAGAGAAGAGATCATGGAGCTGCTGGGAGTATAGATGGTGTAAGATTCGAAGTCGGCTGACGGCAGGTATTCGGTATTCTATAGAAAAAAAGGACTGAAGGGAAATGACAGAAGCTCTAAAATATATGTGTGATTTTCTGAATATCACAGCAATATATTGCAGAGAAACGGCATTTTCCGACAGTCCTTTTTGACGCTGTTATACGGGGAAAGGCTTATATACTTACAATGCATGAACACCCGGTCAGTATTTCAAATTCCTCAGATAATAACTTTTGTGTCTCTTCATCTGCGGCTTCCCCGGGCTTGAGCTGGATTGTTTTTCGCTCCGGGAGATAGGACGGATTCTTTGCAAGCGCAATTCCGTATTTCATACAAAGCAGCTGTGCGGTGCGGATCAATTCTATCTGGTTCACCTTATCTGAGATTCGGATACGCCAGCCGGTTTGGTCGGCAAGCTCCTGCAGATATTCCCCGTACTGATGTCCGATCACGGGCGAGACGAAACTGAGCTCGAGAAAGCCGCCCTGGGCGTCCTGTTTCAGGCTTTTCTTATCCGGCTTGTGGGGAAGCCCCTCAAAGGTCTGGTCTATGCAGAGAAACGTAATGTTTTGTTCTGCTTTTTCCGCAGTCCGATCTGCAGGCAGAAAAAAGTCGTCACATCCATCTTCGTTCAGCGGAGTGAAAATTCCGGAATCTGCCGTCGGCTGCCCGTTGAGGGACAGTCTCCATCCCGTAATATTTTGGAACTGCTCTGCTGCCTGCACATCACCATCTGACGTTTCAGAAGTGCCGGTCAGGGTCACTGCATAGCATTTCTTCTCCGCATAGTAGGAGGCCTTGGCAAGCCGTCCGCCGAAGAGCGTGGAGAGCAGGAGCAACGCCGCATTGTGGTTCATGGACGGGCTGATCTGTGCAGTCCAGCCGGCAGCCTTGGCAAAGCAATCCGCTTTCTTTTGAAAGTCATCCATATCCTGTGCGTCCGGATAATCAAACTGAAGCAGCACTTTTTTCTGTTCGCTGTGGTAGCTGAGCTTCCGATACGAATAACCGGAGAAAACGGACTCAATCTGTGCGGCAAGCTCCTGCTGGGTCAGCTCTTTTGGAGCAAGTGCTTCTTCCACAGCCTCCCAGGGATTTGCTTCGAAGAGGAAGAGCCGCCTGGTATTGGGGGAGAAGTAGATACTGTGAAGAAAAATTTCCTGCATTTCCTGCAGAATCTCGCCGTCCTCCATGACTTCCGTAAGATATCCGGACGATTTTCCAAACCAGATCTGCGCAATCTGGGATATGGCAAATGCTTTTCCAAAGTAATGCTCCTGCCAGTAATCCCAGAGCAGCTTGTCATCCTCCCTGCGGTATGGGCGTTTCATCTGCATGGTATAGGCAGGACAAAATGAACGCTGTTTCCGCTTGTTGTGAAGCGTGATCTCATAGCGCTGTCCGCATTCCGGTAGATAAATCTGCCGCCGGTAATCCTCTGCGGCCAGTTCGCCGCCAAGCTCGCCGATCACTTCCCGGTTTCCGTGGACAAGGAAGATCCGGCGGGGGGAAAGCTGTTCCAGCAGCGCCATGATCTCGGATTTGTCTCCATGAGCAGAAAGCCCCACCTGTTCAATGCGGCATTTCACCGGGACGTTGCTGCCGTTTATGGAAAGGCTGCCTTCCTCCGGGTTTTCCAGAAGATTCATAAGCTGCCGTCCCGGAGATTCTTCGTCTTGGTAGCCGGTGATGATGATGCAGGCATTCTCCGATCCGGCAAGCTCCTTGGCGTACTGAGCGCTTGGACCGCCGGTGAGCATCCCGGAGCTGGACAGAAAGATCACGGGTCCCTTGGTATTTAGAAGCTCCTCCCGCTTCTGCAAGGGAGCCACAGGCTGGATTTCCTTTGTGTAAAATGGCTCGTTCCCCTTCAGAATCCGTTTCCCAAGCGCATTTTTCAGATAGGTAGGATTGCGGGTGTACATGATATTGATATCCCGGACCATTCCGTCAATATAGACCGGTACAGGCGGAATCTCACCGTTCTGGATTGCGGCCCGCAGAATCAGCAGAACCTCCTGGGCACGCCCCAGGGCAAATGCGGGAATCAGGATTTTCTTTTCCTGCCGAACGCATTCAGCCACAAGCTCCGTCAGGCGCTTTTCCTCAACCTGCCGGTTGGCGTGAAGCCGGTTTCCATAAGTGGTCTCCACGATGGCAAGATCCGGACGCAGCTTCGGAATCCTCGCTCCCTCAATGGTCCTCTGGGAAAAATTAGAAAAATCTCCGGAATAAAACAGGCTCCCATCCACCGTTGTAAGATAGATGCAGGCCGCTCCGGCAATATGTCCGGCGGGATAAAGTGTCAGGGTAAATCCGTCAAAGAGCGGAAACGGGGTCTGATAACCAAGAGGATGGATCCGGCCCAGCATGGCGAGCACATCCTGCTCAGAATAGTGGGGAATCTCATCCTCCCTGTATTTCATGATTTTTAGACTGTCATAAAGAAGCACACGGGTCAGATCCCCAGTCATGACCGTCATAAAAATAGGGGCATTGGGAAACGCTTTGCTGATGATGGGCAGTGTTCCGATGTGGTCCATATGCGCATGACTGATGAGGATCACATCCAGCCCGCCCTGTTCCTGTATTGTGCGGAAGTCTGGAAGAGGGTCCTTTGCGTTGGACTGCCGGATTCCAGAATCCAGCAGGATCCCTTTTCCGGCAATCCGCAGATAGACGCAGCTGCCGCCGATTTCCATGGCACCGCCGAGAAAATGAAGTTCCATAATTGAGTTCCTTTCCCTTCCTAAATTGAATAGATGATTCCTCCGCCAAAATCAAAAAAGGCTTTGACGGGGGAAAATCAGATTTTTTTCGCAAGCATTTCCGGATTGGAAGCATAGGCCAGCGCGGTGTCCCTGCTGATCACTCCGTTTTTGCACAGCTTCTGCAGGCTGCTGTCCATGGAGATCATGTCATCCTTTGCGGAGGAGTAAATGATTCCGTCAATCTGATGCACCTTGTTATCCCGGATCATATTCCGGATCGCGGGCGTCACGGTCATGATCTCAAACGCGGGAACGACTTGTCCGTCCACAGTAGGGACAAGCTGCTGGGACACAACGGCATTGAGTACGGTAGAGAGTTGAATGGCGATCTGCCTCTGCTGGTTTGCCGGAAATACGTCAATGATTCGGTCGATGGTATTTGCCGCCCCGATGGTATGCAGAGTGGACAAAAGCAGGTGTCCGGTCTCGGCCGCGGTCATGGCCACATTGATGGTCTCATAGTCGCGCATCTCCCCCAGCAGGATCACATCCGGACTCTGCCGGAGCGCCGCGCGCAGGGCAACCACGTAATTTTCCGTATCTACATTGATCTCCCTTTGGCTGACAATACTCCGCCCGTGACGGTGAAGGTATTCCAGGGGATCCTCCAGGGTAATGATGTGGGCATCCCGATTTCGGTTGATGCTGTCGATGATGCAGGCAAGCGTCGTGGATTTTCCGCTTCCCGCAGGCCCGGTGACCAGAACCATGCCGCTTCCGCTGTTGCCGTATTGGATAATGTTCTCCGGGATCCCAAGTTCATTCGGATCGGGCAGACGGAATGTAATGATCCGGATTACCGCAGACAGCGCACCCCTTTGCTTATAGGCGCAGACCCGAAAACGGGAGATGCCTGTCAGTGCAAACGCAAAATCATCATCTCCATTTTCTTCAAAAATATGGATATCTCGATGGTCGGCAAGCTCATAGATCTCTTTCAGGAGACTTTCTGTATCCGAAGGCAGAAGCTTCTCCTCATTGACCTGATGGATCACTCCGTTTTTACGAACCGAAACAGGCAGTCCGGCAACAATAAATACATCGGATGCATGTTCGGATACGGCCTGCTCCAGTATTGTCTGAATGTTCATCTTATTTTGATTCCTCCAAATTTATAACCTTATTATACCATGTCACATCTTAACCAGGTGTGACATATTCTGCTTTAGAAATTATTCGGGCATGGGCATGAGCTGCAGCGGCTGGCTTCCTTCCCGGGGCCTCGTATTGACTAGCTGCCATTTTTTAATTTCGTAATATCCCTCGTCTCTGTCCGGAGTTAATACAAGCCCGACTTCCAGCGCCTGTTTTTCGTTGACTGGAATCTGATAGGAGAGTGCGGCAGCTTCAGGGTCATACACGATCTCAAGCCCGACCTCGTCAAATTCCGTTCCGTCGATCTGGGTAAAGTCCAGCCCATTCATCCAATTCCGGGAACCGTCTGACCCGCCTGCCGGACTGTCTGCCGATTTCTCCAGGATGGCATCGATCTGCGCCAGCACATCCTCAGCTACGTTGCATGCCTGGTAATAGTCCGTTCTGCGCTGTGCCGCTCGGCTGCTGAAGGAATAATCACTCTGCGCGCTGGACAGAGATAATGTAGCAAATGTGACGAGACAAAGCACAAGGAAGACTACCAGCAGCAGGGAAGAACCGATATTGACAAAAGGTGCCTGTCTTTTATCTCTTTGCATGGTCAGCCCTCCTCTGCAGATAATGCTTTACAGTCAGCTCATAGATCGGGTCCTCTGTTTCAGCCTCACCGATTGTCATTCCGGCAGTCAGCATCTGTCCCTGTTCCCACAATACGGCCTGGAGTACATAAGCTTTCTCCTTTTCCGCACAGGGGATAAATTCTTTGTCATAAAAGATCAATGCGGATACGGAAGGCACATCCCCGTTTTCTTCGGAGTCGGTAAGAGAAGCATCCGGATAGAGTCCGGTGATCACCTCTATGGCGTTCGTCATCCCGTCGGAAGTATTTACAATCTCTGCCATTCCGGAGCACTCGCTGACTGCATGATTCAGCCGCTGAGCATCCCGGCTCAGGATATGTGATTTCACAAAAAACTGCACGCAGACAGCACTTGCAAGTGAGAAAAATAAAATGGCAAGTACCAGCTCCAAAAGAAATAAACTGGATGACTTGGCCCGATTTCTGTGTTTCATGTCAAAACTCCCTCTGTATTTAGTGAGCCCTTCTATTTCTCCGATTGCACAGGTCAAAAAGCCTCGACGCAGCCGTAAGGAATTCACCATGCTGTGCATGGCCCCCCTTAGACACTTAACAAAAATTTCTTGAACAAAATGGCAAAATTTTTGTATGGTGCTTTTCTGGTTTATCCGGGTTAGGACAAAGCCTGCATCGCCTGCGTTTTTTGACCTGTATACTCGAAGAAATATCCTGCGCAATCTGTACAAGTTATTTTCCGACAGTTCCCTAGCGGCTCCGTATCCCTGCGATCATGCTGTCCCGGTTTCCGTCTGCGTCCGTACAGGTAAACCGGAACATGCCGTCCTTTACGGTCTCCATGGAAAAATCCTCCACGGCAAGGATGGTTTTACCGCTTTTTGCAGGGGCGTCCACTCCAACTTTGATAAATAATTCTTTCAGTTCATTTTCATATACGTAGATATAGGTCTGATAAGTATCCTCTCGGCGAGGTTGCTTCAGGATCAGCGCGTCACATCCGTCAAAAGTGCCGAGAACCACATCGCCATTGATATCATTTTGATGGATCTTCTCGCAGATATAGGCCAGGGAAGTGCGGGCCGTATAGTTGAGAGAGGAATGCTCGGTGGTGGAGCGATAGACTCCTGTAGCCAGCAGGATCACGGTCATAGCAGAAACTGCGAATACAAAAAATAATGCCACCGGAAACAAAAAATCAATCATATGATTCTGTTGGATTCGAAAGCGCATCATGGTTCTCCTTTCTCAATGATTGTGACATCCGGCAGGATATTGGCGCCGATTACCTGGTAATCTACAAAGAAACGATCCTCATCATAGGTCAGGCCGTAATGCTCCTTCAGATAATCCAGACTTTCAGGATAAGAGCCCTCGACCGCATAGCAATAAGTAATATTCCGGATCAGGGCACTTTCCAGACTTTCCTTCTGCCGCTTCTGAGTGCTGGAGGACAGGGATTCAATCCCCTGATAGAAGATTCCTGTGATCAGTGTAAACGCACAGACAGAAAGGACAATTTTCCGGTATGTATGCGGTGCTTTCCGATATTGAAAACGAGCCATTTTCTTCCTCCTATAAAATCCACTTACAGACTGGACATGATGCCCATCAGCGGCAGCATGACAGACAACAGGATCACGCCTACGATCAGGGACAAAGCAATAACAAGCGTAGGCTCTAATACTGCAAGGGCCGTATTCATCCGATTATCGATCTCATCCTGATACAGTTCGGCGATCCGGTCCATTACCTGATCCATGGAGCCCGTTCTGGAACCGATGGAAGCCATGCGGGCATAGATTCCGGCGAACATACCAGTTTCATGCAGGGCCTCGGACAGATCCTGCCCCTCGTCCATTTTCTTTCTGCAGCTTTCCAGCTTTTCCTGATACAGCGGATCGTCATTCAGGGCACTGACCAGTTCCATACTCCGTTCCGGATTCAGCCCGCTGCTCAGTGTGAGAGCCATTCCGCTGGCAAAACGGCAAGCTGCGATCTCCTCATAGACCGGACGTATAAAGGCCAGGCGATATCCCAGGCTGCGCATGAAGGCTCGTCCGCTTCTGGTGCGGGTGCAGTAAAGGATCAGCAGCACCACTGCCACCAGCAGTCCGGTCAGGGCAATGGAATAACGGTTGATGGCATTGCCGAGATCCATCAGCATTCGGGAAAATCCGGTCATCTCTGTACCAAGCTGAACAAATACCTGATTGAAGATCGGCATGACCTTTACAAGCAGAACAATAATGACCGCAATCATCATGCCGGCCATGATCAGCGGATATGTAACGGCGCTTTTGATGCTTTTCCCAATGGCATCCTCACGGTCATAGTGGCTGCTCAGGGCCTCCATGACATCATCCAGCGTGCCGGTCTCTTCCCCGATCTCGACCATATGAAGCATATAAGAGGGAAACAGCCCGGTATCAGACAGGGAATCATACAAGCTTCCGGTCTCCTGCATCCTCTTCAGGATCTGCTCCAGGATCTGGCGTTCCTCTCCCTCCGGGGCATCTTCAACCATGATCGTGATTCCTTCTATCGAAGAAATGCCGGATTTCAGGACCAGGGCAATCTGCCCGCAGAAAGCCGAAATCTCCATATTTGAAAAAGGTTTTGCATGTATTTCTTTATTCTCCATAACCGCCCTCCGTTTTCCTCTCAAAATAACACAAAAATTCAATAAGAATATTTAACGACATAATTGCTGCCGTCGCCGATATATTTTTCCACAGACTTCTTATTGTTTGACGCGCCCAGCGTCGGATCCATCAGTGTCCAGTTCGTACCGTCGAATTCGATGATGTTGTCCACCCAGCCGGCTTCCTTCAGATAGACACTGATCCATGCATGATAGGCTTCGCCGGAATAGCCGATCTCCAGTCTGGTGGGGATTCCCTGGGAGCGGAGCATGGCTGTCATCAAAGACGCATAATCAAAGCAGATGCCCTTCCCGGTGGACATGGTCTCGTCGATATTCGGAAGATAGTTGGGCTGGACATTCTCTGCCTTTTCCTTATCGTAGGTTACATTTTCTATAATGTAATGATATACATTCTCCACATAGGACAGGTCATCCGATGATTTTTCCGATAATTGAATACCGTATTGGACGGCCTGAGATTCCTGGGTATACCATGCGTATTGGTTGGGATACAAAAACGGTTTGAACTCATCATTTAAAGCAACCTCAATATCCTGTGAAAATGCCAACGCATACATATCATCATAGGCATGCTCCAGTACCTCCATATGATAGGAGCCGCTGCCGCCTGTCAGGGGAAAGGTCTCATACTGGCCGATTGCCAGCGCATAAGTGTAAAAGGTTCCTCCCGGTATGGTGATCCGGAGACGCACCTGTTCCGAGGCACCGGCATACTTTACCATCACATAGCCCTCGCTGGTATTGGAAGCATCAATGGAAATGGTGTCGCTTCCATATACAACGGCTCCTGAAGCCTGTGGCAGCAGGGATTGCTCCACCGTTTGCCGTACTGCCTCCAGTTCAGACTTTTGATTTGAACCGGAAGAACTCCGACTCTGACCGGATTCCCTGGAATCCTTGCCGCATCCTGTTAAAAAAAAGGCCGCTCCAAAAATGAAAAAAAGCATATACCAGAAAAATATCTTTCTATTCATTTTCTACAGCCTCCTTTTCCTATTCTATATTTTATAAATTCCATGAATCTCATTCGTTCGAGATTGTGTGACGCAATCTTCCATACCCATTTTGCCACAGATACATCAATTAATCAAGCTGTTTTTCAGGTAACAATATTGCGGATATAACAGGAGCAGGTGAAACACATATAATAGGTAGAGAAAGAAATAAAAGCGGCGGAAGAGAAAAAAATGTAAAAAAATGTAAAAAAGCTATTGACATCTGATAAAGCAAGTGATATTATATGCAAGCTGACTCGTGAGAGACAGCCAAGAAAAAGAAGTTCGAAAGAAACTTCAAAAAAAATAAAAAAAGTTCTTGACAAGCGAAAAGCGATGTGATAATATATATGAGCTGTCGCTTGACAGAGAAAAAAGACGAACCTTGATAATTAAACAATAGACAACGATCCTTGAAAATTTCTTAAAAGAGAGAAATTCAAAGAACGAGCATTAAGAAGAAGATTTTTGATGCGCCTCTGCTTCGGAAGAAGCGGAAAACAGTAAAAAAGGATGGATTAGCCAGAAAGGTTGATCCTGACGGAAAAAACTTTTAACGAGAGTTTGATCCTGGCTCAGGATGAACGCTGGCGGCGTGCTTAACACATGCAAGTCGAGCGAAGCACTTTTTTAGAACTCTTCGGAGGGAAGAGAGGGTGACTTAGCGGCGGACGGGTGAGTAACGCGTGGGCAACCTGCCTTACACAGGGGGATAACAATTAGAAATGATTGCTAATACCGCATAAGACCCCGGTACCGCATGGTACAGGGGTAAAAACTGAGGTGGTGTAAGATGGGCCCGCGTCTGATTAGGTAGTTGGTGGGGTAGAAGCCTACCAAGCCGACGATCAGTAGCCGACCTGAGAGGGCGACCGGCCACATTGGGACTGAGACACGGCCCAAACTCCTACGGGAGGCAGCAGTGGGGAATATTGCACAATGGGGGAAACCCTGATGCAGCGACGCCGCGTGAGTGAGGAAGTATTTCGGTATGTAAAGCTCTATCAGCAGGGAAGAAAATGACGGTACCTGACTAAGAAGCCCCGGCTAACTACGTGCCAGCAGCCGCGGTAATACGTAGGGGGCAAGCGTTATCCGGATTTACTGGGTGTAAAGGGAGCGTAGACGGAATTGCAAGTCTGATGTGAAAATCCGGGGCCCAACCCCGGAACTGCATTGGAAACTGTATTTCTAGAGTGTCGGAGAGGCAAGTGGAATTCCTGGTGTAGCGGTGAAATGCGTAGATATCAGGAGGAACACCAGTGGCGAAGGCGGCTTGCTGGACGATGACTGACGTTGAGGCTCGAAAGCGTGGGGAGCAAACAGGATTAGATACCCTGGTAGTCCACGCCGTAAACGATGACTACTAGGTGTCGGGTGGCAAAGCCATTCGGTGCCGCAGCCAACGCAATAAGTAGTCCACCTGGGGAGTACGTTCGCAAGAATGAAACTCAAAGGAATTGACGGGGACCCGCACAAGCGGTGGAGCATGTGGTTTAATTCGAAGCAACGCGAAGAACCTTACCTGGCCTTGACATCCCGGTGACAGCGGAGTAATGTCCGTTTTCCTTCGGGACACTGGAGACAGGTGGTGCATGGTTGTCGTCAGCTCGTGTCGTGAGATGTTGGGTTAAGTCCCGCAACGAGCGCAACCCTTACCTTCAGTAGCCAGCATAGTAGATGGGCACTCTGGAGGGACTGCCAGGGACAACCTGGAGGAAGGTGGGGATGACGTCAAATCATCATGCCCCTTATGGCCAGGGCTACACACGTGCTACAATGGCGTAAACAAAGAGAAGCGACCACGTGAGTGTGAGCGAATCTCAAAAATAACGTCTCAGTTCGGATTGTAGTCTGCAACTCGACTACATGAAGCTGGAATCGCTAGTAATCGCGGATCAGAATGCCGCGGTGAATACGTTCCCGGGTCTTGTACACACCGCCCGTCACACCATGGGAGTCAGTAACGCCCGAAGCCGGTGACCCAACCTAACCAGGAGGGAGCCGTCGAAGGCGGGACGGATGACTGGGGTGAAGTCGTAACAAGGTAGCCGTATCGGAAGGTGCGGCTGGATCACCTCCTTTCTAAGGAAGAAAGAAGTAGAGCGCGTTGTCTATTGTTTAGTTATCAATGAGTGAGTGCGTGGGATGAGTGATACGGCCAGATGACAGGCTTGCCTGGGAGAAGGCTGAAGAGATTAAGACTCAATCTTGGCATGAACGGAGTATAACAGAAGATAACTAAGACATTTCTGGCGGCGACGCGCCCGGGGGCAACACCCGTACCCATCCCGAACACGATGGTTAAGGCCCGGGCGGCCGATGGTACTACACTGGTGACGGTGTGGGAGAGTAGGTGGCCGCCAGATTCAAAGAAAGAGCTGTGGAAGGGGAGAGCGGAAACAGCGCTGATGCACCTTGAAAACTGCATACGAAGAAAGAAATACTTATTGATTTTGAAAAAGAAAACAATGAGTAAGATTGAATCAAATAGAAATGAGACAATCAAGACATCCGAGGTAATGTTAACAAACATGACCAGACCCGAAAGGGTCGCTGGAAGACGACCAGGCTAAAAACGTCAACCACCAACGCGTGCAACGCTATGCATGTGTAGCCCATTGTCCATCCCGTGGACGAAAGAGGGCGAGTTGGTTATGCTGATAAGAGCGTATGGCGGATGCCTTGGCACTAAGAGCCGATGAAAGACGTGATAAGCTGCGAAAAGCTTCGGGGAGGGGCAAATACCCATTGATCCGGAGATATCTGAATGGGGAAACCTGCCTGAGCAGCCCTCAGGCATCCCTGACCCAATCCATAAGTCAGGGAAGGGAACCCGGTGAACTGAAACATCTAAGTAGCCGGAGGAAGAGAAAACAACAGTGATTTCCAAAGTAGCGGCGAGCGAAATGGAAGGAGCCCAAACCGGGATGCGAGTCATCCCGGGGTTCGGACCGCGGAAGTGATTCAATGAGCCTAGCGGAATGGTTTTGGGAAAGCCAGCCAGAGAGGGTGAAAGCCCCGTAAGCGAAAGGCGAGTTGACATGGCGGGATCCAGAGTACCACGAGACACGTGGAACCTTGTGGGAACGTGCGGGGACCACCCCGTAAGGCTAAATACTCCTTAGTGACCGATAGCGCATAGTACTGTGAAGGAAAGGTGAAAAGAACCCCGGGAGGGGAGTGAAAGAGAACCTGAAACCATACGTTTACAAGCTGTGGGACCACGATAGATGTGGAACCGCGTACTTTTTGTAGAACGGTCCGGCGAGTTGCGCTGGCTGGCAAGGTTAAGGACTATAAGGTCCGGAGCCGAAGGGAAACCGAGTCTTAATAGGGCCGGAGTCAGTCGGAGCAGACCCGAAACCGGGTGATCTATCCATGTCCAGGCTGAAGTTGCCGTAAAAGGCAATGGAGGGCCGAACCCACATCCGTTGAAAAGGGTGGGGATGAGGTGTGGATAGGGGAGAAATTCCAATCGAACCCGGAGATAGCTGGTTCTCCTCGAAATAGCTTTAGGGCTAGCCTCATACAAGTCTTGCGGAGGTAGAGCACTGAATTCCTAAGGGGGCGTCAAAGCTTACCAAGGGATATCAAACTCCGAATGCCGCGTAGATGGTGTATGGGAGTCAGACTGTACGAGATAAGTTGGACAGTCGAGAGGGAAAGAGCCCAGACCTGCGGCTAAGGCCCCAAAATGTGTGTTAAGTGGAAAAGGATGTGGGATTTCAAAGACAACTAGGATGTTGGCTCAGAAGCAGCCATACATTAAAAGAGTGCGTAATAGCTCACTAGTCGAGAGGTCCTGCGCCGAAAATGTCCGGGGCTGAAACACACTGCCGAAGCCCAGGAACCATCGAATGATGGCTGGTAGAGGAGCATTGGGTATAGGACGAAGCAGTACCGAAAGGAGCTGTGGACTGTACCGAAGAGAGAATGCCGGAATGAGTAGCGAGAGGAAGGTGAGAATCCTTCCGGCCGAATATCTAAGGTTTCCAGGGTAAAGCTGATCTGCCCTGGGTAAGTCGGGACCTAAGGCGAGGTCGAGAGACGTAGCCGATGGACAACAGGTTGAAATTCCTGTACTGCCATATGACAGAACTGTGGGGACGCGGAAAGGAGAGCGCGAGCCGGGATTGGAAAGACCGGTGTAAGCGGAGTACCAGTGCATCAGGCAAATCCGGTGTACAATGGGAAACCGTGATACGGACCGAATCAGAGTAGGGAAGCGCGCGGCCTGGCTGCCGAGAAAAGCCGCTATTGTTCATATGGTACCCGTACCGTAAACCGACACAGGTGGATGAGGAGAGGATCCTAAGGCCGACGGGAGAAGCATTGTTAAGGAACTCGGCAAAATGACTCCGTAACTTCGGGAGAAGGAGTGCCTAGCGATAGGCCGCAGAGAATTGGCCCAAGCAACTGTTTAGCAAAAACACAGGTCTATGCGAAACCGAAAGGTGAGGTATATGGGCTGACGCCTGCCCGGTGCTGGAAGGTTAAGGGGAGAGGTTAGCGCAAGCGAAGCTTTGAACTTAAGCCCCAGTAAACGGCGGCCGTAACTATAACGGTCCTAAGGTAGCGAAATTCCTTGTCGGGTAAGTTCCGACCCGCACGAAAGGCGTAATGATTTGGGCACTGTCTCGACAATGCACCCGGTGAAATTGAAATACCAGTGAAGATGCTGGTTACCCGCGCCAGGACGGAAAGACCCCATGGAGCTTTACTCCAGCTTGACACTGGGACTCGGTATTGCATGTACAGGATAGGTGGGAGGCAGAGAAGTCGCGACGCCAGTTGCGATGGAGCCACCGTTGGGATACCACCCTTGTAGTGCTGGGTTTCTAACCAGCGGCCGTGATCCGGCCGTGGGACAATGTCAGGTGGGGAGTTTGACTGGGGCGGTCGCCTCCGAAAGGGTATCGGAGGCGCTCAAAGGTTCCCTCAGAATGGTCGGAAACCATTCGAAGAGCGCAAAGGCAGAAGGGAGCTTGACTGCGACACCGACGGGTGGGGCAGGTACGAAAGTAGGACTTAGTGATCCGGTGGTATAAAGTGGGATTGCCATCGCTCAACGGATAAAAGCTACCCTGGGGATAACAGGCTTATCACTCCCAAGAGTTCACATCGACGGAGTGGTTTGGCACCTCGATGTCGGCTCATCGCATCCTGGGGCTGGAGTAGGTCCCAAGGGTTGGGCTGTTCGCCCATTAAAGCGGTACGCGAGCTGGGTTCAGAACGTCGTGAGACAGTTCGGTCCCTATCCGGCGCGGGCGTAGGATATTTGAGAGGAGCTGTCCTTAGTACGAGAGGACCGGGATGGACCGGCCGCTGGTGAATCTGTTGTTCCACCAGGAGCATGGCAGAGTAGCCAAGCCGGGCGGGGATAAACGCTGAAGGCATCTAAGCGTGAAGCCCCCCTCAAGATGAGATATCCCATGAAGGAAATTCAGTAAGACCCCTTGAAGACGACGAGGTAGATAGGGCGGAGGTGGAAGTGCAGTAATGTATGTAGCTGACCGTCACTAATAGGTCGAGGGCATAACCAAGAAGGTGGTTGCTGTAAGAGAGCAGTATGGATAGGATAATGATTCTTCGTGTGTAGTTTTGAAGGTACATATGTTAAATATGAATAGTGTAAAAGTTCCGTATGTTCTTTGCAGACGGAACTTTTTTTATATTCTATAGAAAACTTCTCCGAATTTTCTGATTCTTTTTATAATATTTCTGAATGTTTGATATAATGGGATTAGAGTATTTTTGAAAATAATGGAAACGTACTAGAAATTCTTTAGAGTAAATATTTCGGCAGCGGGAGGTGATACCATCTCAGTTAGAAAAAAACTAATGTTGATCCTTGCAGGTATTGTGATTATATTGGGGTTATCCGTGGGATACTGTTCATATGAATATGCCCTGAACATGGTTACGGAAAATAAAAAGAGTGAGATGGCCGATACCGTCAACCGGATTGATATCAATATCAATTTCTGGGGACTGGAAGTAACCCGGCTGGCACAGCGCATCATAGACGGCAATATTGCGGAAGAGGTATTTGAGGAACAGAATCCGGGGGAGGATGGTTATCTGAATTACTGGATTTCCGACTATGTACATATTATCGAGGCGGTTTCTGACATTATTATTCTGGACATGGACCGGAATATCCGGTATCATTACCTTACAGGGCTTGATACGCTTCGGGACGGATGTCGTCTGCAGGAATGCTTCGAGACGGCGTCCCTCAATCCAGAAGAAGAGATCTGGCTTGGTATGGAGGACTCCCTCTATCAGGAGGGAGAAGCGGTTACACTGGTCAAGGCAATTCCGGCAGGAGATCATTTGAGAAAGGGAAACTCTCCGAGAGAAACGATGAAGGGGATCGTTATCATTGAGATCAACCCGGAGATATTCAGAAGCCTGCTGTTAAACAACCAGAGCCTTCCAATCAGCCAGTATACTTTTATCGTAGATAAGAAAGGGCAGATCCTCTGCACCAACAGAAGGGTTCAGCCGATGTGGCTGGAAAAGATCGAAACCACTTTCCAGAACGGGGAACGGAACTTCATCTTGGAATGGGAAAAAGAGAAGTATTACGTATTCGGCCAGTATAACGGTCTGACAGGCTGGAAAACATATTCCGTTGTTGCCGTACCGGAGATATTCCCTCAGGCGTTACAGCTTCGGGGAACGATTGCAATGATCGTATTGTCAGCCGTTCTGGTTGCCCTAGTGATCGTGACTGCGATCTCTTATTCCATTACGGCGCCGATTCGTGAATTGTCCAATGCAATGAAGCAGGTGGAAGCAGAGAATTTTGATATCGAAATCCGGAGTAAGAGAAGGGATGAGATCGGACGGCTTATCATCTCCTTTAACTATATGGTCGGAAAGATCCGCCAGTTGATTTATGAGGTGTATCAGAAGAAGCTTGAACAGAAGAACGCAGAGATCCGGGCACTGCAGGCGCAGATCAATCCGCATTTTCTATACAATACGCTGGATTCTATCAACTGGATGCTGATTGAGCGGGACGAGCAGGATATCAGTGATGTGGTGATCTCACTGGGGGAAATCCTGCGTTATGCGATTGGCGGGGAAAGCCATGTGGTGCCTCTGCGAGATGAAATGCGCTATATTGAAAGCTATCTCTGTATCCAGAAGAATCGACTCGAGGAACGGCTTAACTATCGGTGGGAGGTGGACGAGGACGCCCTGGATTTTTCTGTGCCAAGGCTGATCCTACAGCCAATCGTTGAAAATGCGGTGATCCACGGAATTGAGCCGTTAAAAGAAGGCGGAACGATCACAGTCAAAGCCTGGATGGAGGGAGAGACGCTGATTCTTCAGATCACAGACAATGGAAAAGGGATGACGCGGGAAGAACTGGCGGAATTGAAGAAAAAGATTGACGGAAAGAATGATACCGGCAGTATCGGCATGCGGAATATACGAAGAAGGATCGAATTGACCTATGGCGAGAAAAAGGCAATAGAGATCCGAAGTAACCAGGACGGAGGCACTGCGGTTACACTCCGGATGACGGAAGATCGGCGGGAGGGGTGAGGAGAAAATGGAGATCGTGATCATTGACGATGAGCCGAAAATCAGAAACGGATTGAAGCACCTGCTGGAACGGCAGGAGGGCTGGACTGTGGCAGGCGCGTTTGAAAATGCAGTGGATGCGCTGGGGTATCTGTCACATCACTGCACGGATGTGATCATCACGGATATCAAGATGCCGGAGCTGAACGGTCTGGAAATGCTTGCGCGCCTCCGGGAAAGAGATATGGACGCAGACGTGATCATCGTGAGCGGATATTCAGATTTTCGTTTTGCACAGCAGGCCATCGAGCTGGGCGTCCTGCGGTATATGGTGAAGCCAACCAATCCGAGGGAACTGCTGCAGATCTTAAGGAGTGTGGAGGAGAAAAAACGTGGAACGGTCAAAAAGCCTGCGCCAGCAGTCCATAATCTGCTTGTGAAGAAGGCGGTGGATTATATTGAGTCTCATTACAGTGAAAAGCTCAGCCTGAAAGAAATTGCGGAAAAGCTGTATGTCACCCCGAATTATCTCAGCGATCTCTTTAAACGGCATACCGGGAAAAATATTTCCGTATATATCACGGATGTGCGTCTGGAAAAGGCGAAGGAATATCTGACCATACCGGAATGCAATGTGGCGTCTATCTCGGAGCGGGTTGGTATTGGAAATTCCAGGTATTTCAGCAACATTTTTAAGAAAAAGTATGGGATGACACCCAGCGAATATCGGAACAGATCAGTAGAATTTGAAACATAATCGTAGATTTGCTGCATTGTGGTCTGCGGGCTCCTCATTTACAATATTCTTATCAAAAAGTTAGACTTTGGGCCGAAGAATAACAAAGAAACCAGATGGAGATGAGATGTGTAAAGGAGGACAACGATGAGCTTGTTTCAAAAACAGACCGGTGACATTGTTGAGCTGACCCAGGCCGGTATTGATGAGATCGGAAAGTACAAAAATAATTATACGGAAGTAACAAAACCAAACAATATGGACGACAGACACTGGTCCGCGTGGGATATGGGAAACCTCTGGATCGGGATGCTGGTCTCCATTGCGGTATATCAGGTGGCAAGCGGGCTGATCGTGTCCGGGATGTCATGGGCGCAGGCATTGGTGACCATCGTGCTGGGACATTCCCTGGTTATGATATTTGCCGTGATCCTGGGGCACTTTGGAGTGAAGTATGGAGTGTCTTATCCCATGCTCTGTAAGATGGTCTTTGGAGCTAAGGGAACGATCGTGCCTTCTCTGGTACGCGGGATTCTGGGCTGTTTCTGGTTCGGCGTTCAGGCATGGATCGGCGGGCAGGCGATTCAGACGATCCTGGTCACCTTTATTCCGGCATGGAGCGGGTTCGGCTTTACCGGGCAGTTTATATCCTTCCTTGCGTTCTGGGCAATGAACGTTTATATTGCAGGCTCCGGTTCTTCAGCCGTTCAGAAGCTGGAAAAGTTCGCGGCGCCGGTGCTGATTATTTTGAGCTTTATCGTAATCATATGGGGAATCTCTACAGCTGACTGGAGCATTGCGAAGCTGATGTCCGAGCCGTCCATACAGGGACAGGAGGGAGCTGACTTCTGGAAGCTGTTCTTCCCGGCACTGTCTTCCATGATTGCTTTTGACGGCGGGATCGCATTATCCATGGCAGACTTTACAAAGAACTGTAAGACACAGAAGGCGCAGGTGCTCGGACAGGTAGCAGGCGCGCCGATCATGACGGCATTTATCGCATTTGTTGGGATCTGCGGAACGGCGGGCGCGTCCTTTGCCTTCCACGAAGCAATCTGGGAACCGGCTGTGCTGGTAGGAAAATTTGGAAATCCTCTGATCGTGGTGATCTTCTCCATATTCATTATCATGGCAGTATTGACTACGAACGTCGCGGCGAACCTGGTGCCGCCGACAAATGTGATCTCGACCCTGTTTGCGAAGAAGATAACCTATCGGCATGCGGCCATTATCGCGGCGGTCCTTGCACTGTTTGCACAGCCCTGGAATGCTCTGGCAAGTGCCTATGACCTGATCTACAATGTATGCGGGCTTCTGGGAGCATTGCTGGGACCAATCTCAGGACTGTATCTGGTGGCATATCTGTTTGAGCATAAGACAGAGGTGGATATGGTAGACCTGTACAGGGAAGACGGCGGAAAGTATTTCTATAAGAAAGGGTGGAATACGGCGATCATTGTGATTTTTGTCGCATCCATGATCCTGGTCCTCCTTGGAAAATTTGTTCCGGCCATGCATGTACTGTTTGATAATGCATATGTGATCGGAAGCATCGGAGCCGGCCTTGCATACTACATTTACCTGAAGGTGAAAAAGATTGCTTAATGATTCGGCGTTCGAATGTATGTTTTGAAAAGCGTATTTGTTTTATAAGGAAAGGAAGTAAAGCAAAATGAAGAAAATAGTGAAAAACGGAAGGATCTTTACAGAAGCGGAGGATTATCAGGCAGACATCCTGATCGAGGATGAGAAGATCGTGTGTATTGGAACCGATATTTCAGACGTGGACGCAGAAGTCATCGACGCGGCCGGCTGTTATGTACTCCCGGGGGCCGTGGATGTACATACCCATATGGATCTGGATGTGGGGATTTCCAGGGCGGTTGACGATTTTTATGACGGAACCGTGGCGGCGGTCTGCGGAGGAACGACCTCCATTGTAGACCATATGGCTTTTGGGCCGGCGGGAATCCCGCTGCATTATCAGTTTGACGTGTACCGGAAGCTGGCAGAGGGAAAGGCAGTCATCGATTATGGATTTCACGGGACAGCGCAGCATGTGGACGCAGAGATCCTGGCAGAGCTGGAAACTATGGCGGCGGACGGGATCCCCAGTGTAAAGGCGTATCTGACCTACGGCTTTAAACTCAATGACGCGGATGTTCTGCAGATCCTGCGGAAAATGAAAGAGATCAACGGGATCACCGCATTTCACTGCGAGAATCATGACGTCGTGGAATTCCTGAAGCAAAAGCATAAGAGCGAAGGGAAAACATCCCCGATCTGGCATGCGAAAAGCCGTCCGAACCTGGCGGAAGCGGAAGCGGTAGGCCGTGTTCTGAAGCTGGCCAAGATGGCGGACGACGCGCCGGTATATATCGTGCATCTCTCCTGCAAGGAAAGCCTGGAGGCTGTACGGGAGGCAAGGAGACTGGGACAGAAAAATATTTTCGTGGAAACCTGTCCGCAGTATCTGCTTTTGACAGAGGAATGCTATACAAGGGAGGACGGCCTGAAATTCATCATGTCCCCGCCGCTCCGTACACAGGAAGACTGCGATGCGCTGTGGGATGGGCTTGCGGCCGGAGAGATCCAGGTCATTGCCACGGATCACTGCCCGTTCAACTATGGAAAAGAAAAGCAGATGGGCAAGGAGGATTTTACCGCATGCCCGAACGGGGCTCCGGGAGTGGAGGAGAGACTGATGCTTTTATATTCCGAGGGCGTGGCCAAAGGACGCATCACCATGCAGCGCCTGGTGGAGACACTTTGTACAAAGCCATGCAGGATCTATGGACTGTATCCGGAAAAGGGCGCGATCCTGCCGGGGGCAGACGCAGACCTTGTAATCCTGGATCCGGATGCATCGGGAGTGCTGACACACAGCCGGATGCATGGGGCTGTTGACTATACCTCTTATGAAGGCATGGAGCTGCGGGGAGAGATCCGTCTGGTCATGCAGAGAGGAAATGTACTGGTAAAAGAGAATCAGTTTATCGGAGAAAAGGGCGCCGGACGTTTTATCCATCGGAAGCCTTTGCAGGGATGATACATAGTATAAAACGATATGGCAGGGTCCTGCTGGCAGGTATCTTCATGCTGCTGCTGTGGGGCTGCGCGCTCCAGAACCACAGCCCGCGAAGGGAATTGAAAAACAGCCGGATCGTAGTGCTGCTTCCGGGAGAGGGCGGCGACCTGAGCTGGAATGATACCAATATGGAAGGAATTTCCTATTGCGAGGAGAAGCTCGGGATTACAATAGAATGCAGAAAAAATGTACAGGAAACAGAATTTGAACAGGTTCTGGTAGAGTGCGCGGAGAAAGACTATGATCTGATCCTGGCGTCTGGAGAGCAATTTACGGATTCGGTGAATACGACAGCGGAACGCTATCCGGACACCTTTTTCTGCGTCATCAACGGTATCCGGGCCGATCAGGAAAATGTGGCATCGGTCAGGCCGAGGGAGTACGAAGCCAGCGAGATGGCTGCGGTGATCACGGGAAATATTGCGGAAACCGGAACGATCGGAATGGTTGCGGGATACCCGAATGAAGGGATGGAGCATCTTCTGGACGTATATGAAGGGAAGGTTCGTGAAATCCTGGAGGAGCGGGGGATGGAAAAAATAGTATTTCTGCGGGCATATACCAACAGCTGGACAGATCAGGGGCTGGCCAGGAAGATGGCGGAACAGATGATCGGCAGCGGAGCAGAAATCTTATTCGTATATTCCAATGAAGCAGGACTTGGATGCATTGAAGCTGCCAGAGATCAGGGGACTAAGGTGATCGGTTTTTCCAGCAATCCTACCCGGGAACATCCGGATACGGTGGTGGCGTCCATCAAATTTGACTTTGGGAAGCTCTATGAATGGATCCTTTCCCGATATGAGAACGGGAAGCTGTGCGGGAAGAAGCTGGAAGAGGTAGGACAGGAGGAAGGGATTTTTGTTCCTGTATATTCTTCCGGTATCAGTCCGGAGATCCGGGAAAAGGTCAAACAGGCTTCCGGGGAATAGACTCACCCTGGATGTCGAAACTGCCTGACGGTTTTCTTCTTTTTTCACGATTACAATGTGCTAGACTGTAACACACTTGAATCATGAAAAAGGAGGACAGGCTTATGAGCAGACTGAAAAAAAACTGGATGCAGGCAGCTGCCCTGGTGACTGTGATGACAGTTCTTCTGGGCGGCTGTACTGCATTCGACGCATGCGCCTATATGCAGGCAATTCTGGATGTTTCTTATAAAAATGAGACAGAGGATTATATGGAGCTGACAGGCGCGACAGAGGAGGAGGCCAATGAGATCTTTCAGAATAATCTGGATGCCACGATGCATGAATTTCATACGGCAGACCTGTCGGAAGAACTGGAGGAAAGCTACAGAACCTTATTTGAAAAGACCATAAAGCAGGTAAAATATACGGTAGGAGAGGCAGCGGAAACAGAAGAGAACGGGTATACGATCGATATCTCGGTGGAACCGATCCTGCTGTTTGACAGTACCTATGATGAATTCCAAAAGAAGGCCGAGGAGTATGCGGCGGAGATTTCCAACGGTGTGATGGACGGAAGAGAAATGCCCTCGGATGATGAGATTCAGGACCATGTATACCAGACCTACTATGAGGTTCTGACAGAAGCATTGGACTCCGGATTGTCCTACGGTAAGCCCAAAAAGATTGCGGTACATATCAACAGGACAGAGGAAGGTACTTACGAAATTCCGGAGGAGGACCTGCGTGCTTTGGACCAGACTATGATCTCGCAGGAAAAGCTGGGACAGGACGGCAGCGAAACCGTGAAGAAGGAAGCGGATGAAACTGAGAAATTGGAATAATTTCGTTGACAAGAACGGGTATCGGTGTTATTCTAAATAAAATAGAAATGGAAACGAGATAGAGGTCGCATTTTTTATCAGTACATTGCCGGATGTGCAGGGCAGGGGAAGGCAGCGGAAAGGAAAAGATGCCGAAAGGATATGATTCCTGAGGTCATATTGCTTGGGCATGGCGTGAATAACGGCATGACTGTCATCGCAGGATGGAGTGCTATCTGATATACATGGATGTATATTTTAGGGGACGGCGCATCTTGCCGTTTCTTTTTTCGTCAAAAAAGAGCAGGAGGAAAAAGCAGTGGCAATTTTTAAGGGCGCAGGTGTTGCGATCATTACACCAATGAAGGAAAATCTGGAAGTGAACTATGATAAGCTGGATGAGATCCTGGAGGAGCAGATTGCCGGGGAGACAGATTCTATCATTATCTGCGGAACGACAGGAGAGTCCGCGACTTTAAGCGAGCAGGAGCACATGGACGTGATCAAGTTTGCAATTGAGCGCGTGAACCACCGGATCCCGGTTATTGCGGGGACTGGTTCCAACAGTACCGCTACGGCAGTGCAGCTCTCCAAAGAGGCGGCAGCGGCAGGGGCGGAGGGACTGCTCCTTGTGACGCCGTATTACAATAAGGCGACGCAGAACGGACTGATCGCCCACTATACAAGGATCGCCAATGAGGCAAAGATCCCGGCCATCCTTTATAATGTACCCAGCCGTACCGGATGTGCGATCCAGCCGGAGACTGTGGCCCATCTGGTAAAAAATGTGGAATACATCGCGGGGATCAAGGAGGCATCCGGCAATATCGGCAATGTGGCGAAGATCATGCACCTGTGCGACGGGAAGATTGACCTCTATTCCGGCAACGATGACCAGATCGTTCCGCTGCTGTCTCTGGGAGGTCTGGGAGTGATCTCTGTGTTGTCGAATGTGGCGCCGAAGTACGTACATGATATGGTCTATAAGTTCTTTGAAGGTGATATCCAGGGAAGCTGTAAGATGCAGCTGGATGCGCTTCCGCTCTGTGACGCCCTGTTCTGTGAGGTGAATCCGATCCCGGTGAAGGCGGCAATGAACCTGATGGGGAAGGAATGCGGACCGTTGAGAGGACCATTGACCGAGCTCGAGCCGCAGCATAAGGAAGTGCTGAAAAAGGCGATGCTGGAGTTTGGGATCCTGTAAAAAAGAGTCGCTGTCATTACAGTTCACTGGCCAGCCAATAAACTGTCGTTTGCAGCGATAAAGTTGAATATTACGAGTGGTTTTAACAGCCGCCGCGGCATGCAGAGGAGAGATGCATACTGCGGCGGTTTGTCATTCAGCCACGGAGGAAACGGAAGAATTGCAGCAGAAGAATACTTTTAAATATAAGTTTTGCATAGAAAAAGAAAAGAAATCAGAACTTTTTTATTGACTTTTGCCTGGAAATGTAGTACGATAATTTTAATAAAAAACCGAAACGTTTCGGTTTTAATAAAGGAGGAGAACAAGATGCCATTAGTAACATCAGAAAAAATGCTGGCAGACGCACAAAAGGGCGGCTATGCCGTAGGCGCGTTCAATGTGGAGAACATGGAGATGGTGAAAGCGGTCATTGCTGCCGCGGAGGAGCTTCATGCCCCGGTCATGCTGCAGACAACGCCGTCCACGATCAAGTACGGGACGCTGGAGACCTATTATGCGATCGTCGCTGCGGAGGCGAAAAAAGCGGCAGTTCCGGTCTGCCTTCACCTGGATCACGGCAGCAGCTTTGAATTGGCGGTACAGGCGCTTAAGGCAGGATATACTTCTGTGATGATCGACGGTTCTCATGAAGATCTGGAGGGGAACATCGCAGTCAGCAAAAGGGTCGCAGATGTGGCAAAAGCCTGCGGCATCCCGGTCGAGGCCGAGCTCGGCAAGGTAGGCGGCAAGGAGGATGACCTGGAAGCAGAAGCAGATACCAACACGGATCCCATGGAAGCGAAGGAATTTGTGGAAAGAACCGGAGTGACCTCTTTGGCGGTTGCCATCGGAACGGCCCATGGATTTTACAAGGGAACGCCGGTGCTGGACAAGGAGCGTGTATCCGAGATCCGGAAGGTGGTTTCCATCCCGCTGGTGCTGCACGGGGCTTCCGGGCTGAGCGACGACGAAGTACGGGACTGTGTGCGCCGGGGAATCTGCAAGGTGAATTTTGCGACCGAACTGCGGGCGGCTTACACTGCTGCGGGCAAGAAGCTGATCGAAGAGAAGCCGGACACTTTTGACCCAAAGAAGCTGGGCGTGGTCGGTATGGAGGCAGTGAAGCAGCTGGTGATGGAACGCATGAAGGTGTGCGGATGCGACGGAAAGGCAGATTGATATGATGTCCATTGTGGGATGCGGCTTGGGTATGGACGGAGGAAGAATGGCAGAGTGGTATGCCTTGTGAAACGGCCGAATGGCCATACGGGATGCCCTTGAGTATCGATTTTGAAACAGCAGTGAAAGCAGGGGGCGGATATGGCGGCAACGATGAAAGACATAGCAAAAGAAACCGGGCTCGGGCTGGCAACGATTTCTTCCTATCTGAATGGAGGAAATGTCCGGGAGAAGAACCGGGTCAAGATTGAGCAGGCCATTGAAAAACTGAATTTTGAAGTCAATGAGGTAGCCCGGGGGTTAAAAACCAACCGGACGAGGATGATCGGCATCGTCATACCGGAGCTGAATAACATTTTCTTTGCGGAGATCATTACAGAGCTGGAGGATGTGCTCCGGGGGCAGGGCTATGCGGCCATGATCTGCGACTGCCGTACCGATGAAAAGCGGGAAGCGGAAGCAGTAGAATTTTTGAAACGCCGCAGGGTGGACGGGATGATCGTCATTCCCACCGGGAAAAGCGGCGCCTGCCTGCAGAATGTGATGAAAACCGGTAAGCCCATTGTGATGATCGACCGAAGGATCCGCAGCGTCCATTGTGATACCGTGCTGGTAGATAACCAGGGCGCCGCGGAGGACGCGATCCGGCGTCTGATCGCCGCGGGGCACCGGCGGATCGGCATGATCGCTGGGGAACAGGAGGTCTACACGGCGGAGGAACGTTTTCGGGGGTATGTGCGGGCGCTGGAACAGGCGGGGATTGCTGCCAGCGAATCCCTGGTCGTCCGGGGGGACTATACCATCCGGGGCGGAAGCCGGGGAATCCAGGAGCTTACCAGGAAAAATCCCGACATGACAGCGGTCTTCATTTCCAACTATGAAATGACGCTGGGGGCGATGATCGAGCTGAATGAACTGGGAATCCGGATTCCGGAGGAAATGTCGGTCATCGGCTTTGACAATATGGAATTTGCCAGGGCATGCATCCCGAAGCTCAGTATCGTGACCCAGCCTACGAAGGAGCTGGGAAGGCGGGCCGCGGAGCTGATGCTGAAAAGGCTGGAGGAAAAAGAGCAGACGGAGTTTGAGACGGTCAGGCTGGCCACCAGCTTTGTGGAAGGAAGATCCGTTTGCCGGCGGCCGGATACGTTACGGGCTGCCGAAGGATCCGAAAGCCGTGTACAGAAGGAAGAAAGGGGGCTGTGATGAAACCATATTTGTTAGGAATTGATATTGGAACAAGCGCCTGCAAGGCTGCGGTATTTAACCGGAACGGAGAGGTGATCGCTTCGGCCAGCGAGGAATATCCGGTGTACTATCCCCATCCGGGATGGGCGGAGCAGGATCCGCGGGACTGGTGGCGGGCCGTGTGCACTGCCATAAAGAGGATGGCGGCAGACGGAGTGGATCTGTCGGAGATCGCGGGTGTTGGAATCGACGGGCAGAGCTGGTCGGCAATTCCGGTGGACCAGGCGGGAAATGTGCTGGCCAGGACACCCATCTGGATGGATACCAGGGCACAGGATATCTGTGATGAATATAATGAAAGGCTTGGAGCGGACCGGATCTTCCGGACAGCGGGCAACTCTCTGCAGCCGTCTTATACCACGGCGAAGATCCTCTGGTACCGGAGGAATTTGCCGGAGGTGTACCGCCGTACATATAAGATCCTGCAGTCCAACAGCTATATTGCGTTCCAGCTGACCGGCAGCATGACCCAGGATATTTCCCAGGGATATGGCCTGCACTGCTTCGATATGCGTACCGGAGCATGGGACGAGGAGCTGTGCGAGGCGCTGGAGATTCCCAGGACGCTGCTTCCGGATATTTATCCGAGCCATGCCGTCATCGGGACAGTGACCGATCAGGCGGCGGAAGAAAGCGGACTGACGGCAGGAACCCCTGTGGCGGCAGGAGGGCTGGATGCGGCCTGCGGAACATTAGGAGCAGGTGTGGTCCACCCGGGAGAGACCCAGGAACAGGGCGGCCAGGCGGGCGGAATGAGCATCTGTATCGACACCTATCAGGCAGACCCGAGATTGATCTTGGGCTACCATGTGGTGCCGGGCAGGTGGCTCCTCCAGGGGGGCACCACCGGAGGAGGCGGTGTGATGCGCTGGCTGGAACGGGAATTCGGCGCTTACGAGCGGGAAGCGGGAAAGGGCTGCGGCAAAAGCTCGCTGGAGCTGTTCAACGAAGCGGCGGAGGCAGTCGGCCCAGGCTGCGACGGAATGGTATTTCTCCCCTATATGTCCGGCGAACGCTCTCCGATCTGGGATCCGGATGCCAAAGGAGTCTATTATGGGATGGACTTCGGAAAAACCAAGGGACATTTTATCCGGGCGGCTATGGAGGGTGTGGCCTATTCTCTGCGCCACAATCTGGAGATTGCCAGAGAAGCCGGAGCAGAGGCGGAGGTGCTGCGGGCCATGGGGGGCTCGGCCAATTCGCTGCTGTGGACCCAGATCAAGTCCGATATTACCGGAAAGCCGATCGTGGTGCCCTCATCCGATACGGCCACCACACTGGGCGCGGCGATCCTGGCCGGCGTGGGCGTAGGCATGTACGGCAGTTTTGAGGAAGCCGTAGGACTGACAGTAAAGGAAAAGCGCCGCCATGAGCCAAACCCGGAGCATCGGGAGGTTTATGAGAGGAACTACCAGATCTATCTGGAACTGTATGGGCAGCTCAAGGGCATAATGAAGAAATACAGGAAAAGATAACCTGCCGTTTTGAGAGGCAGTAAGACAGTATCATAAAAAATAAGGTGTCTGATGAAACAGATACAAAAGGAGTCAGAAAAGATGAAAGCAGCAGTAGTATGTGCAAATGAAGATGTACAGTATCTGGACTACGAGGAGCCGACGCCGGGACCGGGGGAAGTGAAGGTAAAGGTAAAAGCGTCCGGGATCTGCGGTTCAGATATCCCCAGGGTTCTCTACAATGGAGTCCATTTTTATCCGATCGTACTCGGACATGAGTTTTCCGGAGACGTGGTGGAAGTCGGGGAAGGGGTTACAAAGGTAAAGATCGGTGACCGGGTTTCTGGCGCGCCTCTGCTTCCCTGCATGAAATGCGATGACTGCCAGAACGGGAATTTTTCTCTCTGTAAGCATTACAGCTTTATCGGATCCCGTCAGCAGGGGAGCAATGCGGACTATGTGGTCCTTCCGGAACAGAATGCGGTCATATTTGATCCGTCCATTTCCTATGAGCAGGGAGCCATGTTTGAACCGTCCACAGTAGCGCTTCACGGCCTGCTTCAGAATGATTATCAGGGCGGGCAGCATGTGGCAGTACTGGGCGGCGGCACCATCGGGCTGTTTACCATGCAGTGGGCTAAGATCTTCGGATCCAGAAAAGTGGTAGTCTTTGATATCAGCGAGGAACGGCTGGAGCTGGCGAAGCGGCTGGGAGCGGACGAGGTCATCAACACCACAGAGGAAGGCTTTTTGGAGAAAGCCATGGAGCTAACCGGAGGGAAAGGATTTGCCTATGTCTATGAGACCGCCGGACAGGCGCCGACCATGTACATGGCGTTTGAGCTTGCCGCAAATAAGGCTCATGTGTGCTTTATCGGAACCCCCCATGTGGACCTGACCTTTACCCCGCGGATGTGGGAAAATATGAACCGGAAGGAATTTAAGCTGACTGGTTCCTGGATGTCCTACAGCTCGCCGTTCCCGGGAAAGGAATGGGAACTGACGGCCCATTATTTTGCAACCGGGCAGTTAAAGTTCGATGAAGGGCTCATTTACAAAAAGATGCCCATGAGCCAGGCACAGGAAGCGTTTCAGATGTTCAAGACACCGGGCCTCGTAAAGGGCAAGGTGCTGCTGTGTAATTAGGAGGAAGGCTTGAGATGATTCTGACAGTGACATTGAATGCGGCCATCGACAAACGGTATGTGGTAGAGGAGGTCCGGACGGGAGAGGTGAACCGGGTGAAGGAATGCGTCTATACGCCGGGCGGCAAGGGGCTGAATGTGTCCAAGCCTGCAGCCATCTATGGGGCGGAGGTGACGGCCACCGGATTTGTCGGCGGCCACGCAGGGCATTATATTGAAGATGCGCTGGAGCCCTTTGGGATCAAGAGCGCGTTTTACCATATGGAAGCCGAGAGCCGTTCCTGCATCAATATCTGGGACGAAAAGAACCAGCTCCAGACGGAATTTCTGGAACCGGGATTTACCGTGACTGAGGCGGATTTTGAACGGTTCCTGGAGCATTTTCAGGGACTGGCGGCAGACGCGGATGTGGTGACCATATCCGGAAGCGTACCCAAAGGGCTGGACGGCACAGCCTATCAGCGGATGGTAAAGCTTGTCAGGGAAGCGGGAAAGCCGGTGATCCTGGATACCAGCGGGAAGCTGCTGGAGCAGGGGATTAAGGCTGCCCCGACCATGATCAAGCCCAACCTGGATGAGATCCGGATGCTGACCGGGAAGGACTGCACCGATCCGGAAGAGATCATAGAAGCGGCAAAGGTGCTTCATGGGCGTGGGATTAGGATCGTTACCGTATCCCTGGGAGGAGACGGCGCCGTTGTGGTATCGGATGAGGGCGCATACCGGGCCAGAGTACCCCGGATCCATGCGGTGAATACGGTGGGCTGCGGAGATTCCATGACTGCCGGGTTTGCGTTGGGCCTGAGCGAGGGCTTAAGCATCAAAGAGACATTGCGTAAGGCAAGCGCTGTTTCCGCAGCAGCAGCCATGCGGGAAGAGACGGGATTTTTTGTAAAAGAGGATATGGAACGGCTCCTGCCGCAGATCGAGATTATCGAGCTGGCGTAAGACGGCAGATTTCATGGGCCGTGAGTAAAAACATGATGATAGAAAAGGAGAAGAAGCAATGGGAGAATTTATCAATCCGGCAAGTGTGCCGAAGGTAACATTTTACAATGGAGTAGAAGTACCCTGTGTGGGTATGGGGACGTTCGGATCCGACCGCTTTACCCCGGAGCAGGTATCCGGCGCGGTGGCAGGCGCGATCCGCTGCGGCTACCGGATGTTTGACTGTGCCGCATGCTATGGAAATGAGGACCAGATCGGGCAGGTGTTCCAGGACGCGTTCGATGAAGGCGTGGTGGAGAGAAGCGAGCTATTCATCATGACAAAGGTATGGAATGACATGCATGAAAGAGTGGAGGAGTCCTGCAGGAAGAGCATTGCGGACCTGAAATGCGGTTATATCGACCTGTTTTTCATTCACTGGCCGTTCCCGAACTATCATGCGCCGGGATGTGACGTGGATTCCAGAAATCCGGATTCCAAGCCCTTCAGCACAGAGGAGTTTATCCGTACATACAGACAGTGCGAGGAACTGGTAGAAAAAGGGCTGATCCGCAATATCGGCATTTCCAACATGACCATTCCGAAGCTGGAGGCCGTGCTGCCGCTGATGAAAATTCAGCCTGCAGCATGTGAGATGGAGCTGCATCCCTGTTTCCAGCAGCAGGAGCTGTTCGACTATCTGAGTGACCACAAGATCCAGCCCATCGGATTTATGCCGCTTGGCTCTCCTCAGAGGCCGGAACGTGACATCTGTCCGGAGGACGTTGCGGACATGCAGACGCCGGAAATGCAGGAGATTGCGAAAGCGCACGGCGTGCATCCGGCACTGATCGCTTTGAAATGGGCGCGCCAGAGGGGACAGATTCCGATTCCGTTCTCTGTGCATGAGGTGGAATATGTGAGCAATCTCAAGAGCATGACTGAGGATCCGCTGACCGAGGAGGAAATGGCAAAGATCGCAACGCTGGAAAAGAATAACCGGCTCGTGAAAGGGCAGGTATTTCTTTGGGAAGGCGCAAACGACTGGCATGACCTGTGGGATGAAGACGGTGTGATCGTGACTCTGTAATAAAATATACGGGGCTGTCGGGAAATAACGATTTATACCCCTGATAGGTAAGAAAAAACAGTCCGGTAAAAATTCAGGCTTTTTAAGGCGCTGGATTTTTACCGGACTGCTTTTTCTTTTAGCAGTATCTATTTTAGGGCGCAAAATCCCCTTGTTTGGATTTTGAGAAGCGCTCCTTTGGCTAAGCTACTTTCGGCTCCTTTTTTCCTTCATATTTTTCAATTTCTGAATCCCTTCGCCTTTTGCAATCTCCACCAGATTCTTCTGCAGTTTTAAGATTTCAAGCGGAGAACTGTGATCAATCTCAATGAGGGGATTGTTATATAACATGGAACGGAGAAAAGATGGATGCTGTCAGGATTTCAGATATCGTTTCGGGGTGGTTCCTTTATATCTTTTAAATGTTTTGATAAAATAGCTCAGGTCATTGAATCCGGAATTGTATGCCACCTCCGTAATGGACTGCTCGGAAGTCAGAAGCTGGTAGCAGGCCCTCTCGATCCGGTAATAATTCAGGTAATCAATGGGGGTCCGGTGAGTCATTTCCTGAAAAAATTTACAAAAATATTTGGGCGACATGTTGACGCTGTGGGAAATCTCCTCCAGCGTCAGCGGCATTTTATAAGAGCTTTCTATAAATTCCAGAACCTGCTTGAGCTGCAGGATCCGCCGGTGGTTGCGGGGGTAGACCTCCGGCGCGGGATGATAATGGTTTTCCGCAAAGATCGTACCGATCATCTGATACAGGGATCCAAGGACGATCATCTGGTATCCCGGCCTCCTGGAAGCCACCGCGCCGAACATCCCCCAGATGATGCGGTGGAGCTCCTGATCGGATTCCGGATAAAGATACTGCGGCTCGACCTCATGTTCTGTAATCCTGCGGATCATCCGGCAGCAGGAATCATTTTTATTCATGAGAATATTCATATCAAATACCAGACAGTCATATTCACAGTCGTCGGGCATCCCCTCATGAAGGACGCCGGCCGGAACAAAGATGAACATGCCGGCCAAAGCGTCAAATTCCTCTTCATCAATGGTCAGGCGCAGGGTGCCCTTTAAAATCCGGATCAGTTCAAACTCTACATGCCAGTGCAGGGACATGACATACTGCGGATGAGACGGGGATACATGATGATATTCCATAGGAAAGTCGGCGGTCCCTCTCTGCCAGCTCTCCTGATAATTAATATACTGCATAATACTCCTTTGCGCGTGTTATTGTACGATTTGCGGTTACTTCACTTCAATGCGGAACGTAGAAATATGTGGTTACTGTTCACACAGTGCCGTACGCTTGCTAACGATATGTGAATATTGTTATACTTTTTTACATTATAACACAAGTATAATTCTCTGTACAATGGTAAAATAAAATCACCGTTTATATTTGGGACAGCAGGATTTGAGGAAAATGACTGTGCAAGTTTACTTGTCGAAACGCTTTTTCTATTTCTGAAATTGGGCGTATCGCCTATAGATCAGGGGGAGACTGTATTGGCAGCGGTGAGGATACACAATTCATAGAAAACGCGGCTATCTGTTCTAAATAGTTACAAATATACCAAAATTATCAGAAGGGAGGAGGTAGGTCAGTGAGCGGAAACAAGAAGCAGGTCCTTGCGTTTGACTTCGGTGGGGGGAGCGGCCGGGCTATCCTGGGAAGACTGGAGGATGGGAAGATCCGTATGGAGGAGGTACACCGTTTTTCCAATGACCCGGTGATGCTGAACGGGACCATGTACTGGGACACACTGAGACATCTTTTCGAGATCAAGCAGGGGATCGTGAAGGCAAAGCAGAAGGGCGGCTTTGAGAGCATCGGCATTGATACTTGGGGTGTGGACTTCGGTCTCATCGACGAGCACGGCGATCTTTTGGAAAATGCGGTTCATTACCGGGATGACAGAACCGTGGGGATGCAGGAAGAGGTGTTCAAGGCCATACCGAAGGAAGAGGTCTACAGCTTGACCGGACTGCAGTTTGAAAACTTCAATACCATTTTTCAGTTATATTCCCTGGTGCAGAAACGGCCGTGGATTCTGGAAAGGGCAGACAAGCTGCTGCTTTTGCCGGATCTGTTCAACTATTTCCTGACCGGGGAAAAGAGAGCCGAGTACACCATGGCAGCGACCACGCAGCTCCTTGATGCAGGCAGGACGGAATGGTCCGACCGGATTCTGGAAGCGCTGCGGATCCCGAAGACACTTCTGCCGGAGATCATTCCCAGTGGTACGGTGGTTGGAACGCTGAAAGCGGATATCTGCGAGGAGCTTGGAGTGGAACCGGCCAAGGTCATTGCCATCACGGGACATGATACACAGAGCGCGGTGGTATCCGTCCCCACTCAGGAGAAGGACTTTATCTTTATCAGCTGCGGCACATGGAGCCTTTTCGGAACGGAGCTTGACGGGCCTGTGATCGGAGAAAGATCCATGGCATGCGATGTAAGTAATGAAGGCGGTTACGGCAATACAACCACACTGCTGAAAAATATCATCGGACTCTGGCTGGCCCAGGAGAGCCGACGTCAGTGGATCAGGGAAGGAAAGGAATATTCCTTCGGAGAGCTGGAAGAAATGGCGCTCACGGCAGAGCCGTTCCAGAGCTTTATTGATCCGGACGCGCCGGAATTTGTTCCGGCAGGCAACATACCGGAGAGGATCCGGGAATTCTGCCGCAGGACCGGACAGAAGGTGCCGGAGACGGTGGGAGAGATCATGTGCTGCATCAACCAGAGCCTGGCACTAAAATACCGCTATGCGCTGGAACAGATCGAATCCTGCACCGGAAAGCATTATCCGGTCATCCATATGATCGGCGGCGGGATCCAGAGCAAGCTGCTCTGCCGGATGGCAGCAGGGGCAAACGGACGCAAGGTGATCGCTGGACCGGTGGAAGCCACCGCGCTGGGCAATATCGCGGTACAGATGATGGCAATGGGCGAGATCCGGGATGTAAAGGAAGCAAGGCACATCATTGCGGAATCGGAAACTACATATGAGTATCTTCCTCAGGATACTGAGAAATGGGATGCTGCATATGAGAAATTTAAAACATTTATTCATTAAAGGAGGAATACTGCTATGGCAAAATCAAGACTCATTGGAGACTATCCGGTAATTGGAATCCGTCCTACCATCGACGGAAGAAGAGGGGCGCTCGAGGTTCGTGAATCTCTGGAAGACCAGACCATGAACATGGCAAAATCCGCTGCAAAGCTGTTGGAAGACAACTTAAAATATACCAACGGGGAACCGGTAAAGGTCATCATTGCGGACACGACCATCGGACGTGTCGCGGAAGCGGCGGCATGCGCGGATAAGTTCAAAAAGGCCGGGGTAGACATTACTCTGACCGTGACACCCTGTTGGTGCTACGGCGCAGAGACCATGGATATGGATCCAATGACGATCAAAGCGGTATGGGGCTTCAATGGAACAGAAAGACCGGGCGCGGTTTACCTGGCATCAGTCCTGGCTACTCATGCGCAGAAGGGCCTGCCGGCATTCGGTATTTACGGACATGATGTATGTGAAGCGAGTGACACCGAGATTCCGGAAGACGTAAAAGAAAAGCTGCTGAGATTTGCGCGTGCCGCGGTGGCTGCCGCGACCATGAGAGGAAAATCTTATCTGCAGATCGGTTCCATCTGCATGGGAATCGGCGGATCTATCATTGATCCTGCATTTATCGAGGAATACCTTGGCATGCGTGTGGAATCCGTAGATGAGGTAGAGATCATCCGCCGTATGACAGAAGGCATCTATGATGAGGCTGAATATCAGAAGGCGCTTGCATGGACAAAAGAAAAATGTATTGAAGGCTTTGACAAGAACCCGGAAGAGCTGCAGAAGAGCCGCGATGCAAAGGATTCTGACTGGGAATTCGTTGTAAAGATGATGTGTATCATCAAGGACCTGATGAACGGAAACGACAATCTGCCGGAGGGCTGCGAAGAAGAAAAGGTTGGCCACAATGCCATCGCTGCCGGCTTCCAGGGACAGAGACAGTGGACAGACTTCTATCCGAACTGCGACTATCCGGAAGCGATGCTCAATACCTCCTTTGACTGGAACGGAGCAAGAGAGCCCTATATCCTGGCGACCGAGAACGATGTACTCAACAGCCTTGGAATGCTGTTCAACAAGCTGCTTACCAATTCCCCGCAGATTTTTGCAGACGTTCGTACATACTGGAGCCCTGAGGCAGTGAAGAAAGCGGCAGGCGGCTATGAGCTGGAAGGAAAGGCAAAGGAAGCCGGCGGATTTATCCATCTGATCAACTCCGGCGCGGCATGTCTGGATGCCAATGGACAGGCAAAGGACGCCAATGGAAACGGCGTGATGAAGCCGTGGTATGAAGTAACAGAGGCAGATCAGGAAGCCATCATGAAGGCGACTACCTGGAACTATGCAGACCTTGGATATTTCCGGGGCGGCGGATATTCCTCCAGATTCGTTACAGAAGCAGAGATGCCTGTGACCATGATCCGCCTGAATCTGGTGAAGAATTTAGGACCGATGCTGCAGATCGCAGAAGGCTGGACTGTACATCTTCCGGACGAAGTAACCGACGTACTCTGGAAGAGAACCGACTATACATGGCCGTGTACCTGGTTTGCGCCGAGGACAACAGGAGAAGGCGCATTTGCTACGGCATACGATGTAATGAACAACTGGGGCGCTAACCACGGCGCGATCAGCTACGGACATATCGGAGCAGACCTGATCACCTTGTGCTCCATCCTGAGGATTCCGGTTGCTATGCACAACGTACCGGAAGAGAAGATCTTCCGTCCTGCATCCTGGAACGCATTCGGCATGGACAAGGAAGGCGCTGACTACAGAGCATGCCAGGCTTACGGACCATTATATAAGACCATCAAATGATAAAAATGCCAAAGGACTTTTGACGATTTTATCATCCAACAGATAGTATGAGGCAGGCGGCATTCCGGGATTGTTTTTGCGGGCGGGATGCCGCTCAAGTAATGTGATATCAAGTATCGTATGAAGAAAGATTATGGAGGACATAGAATATGTTAAAAGGAATTCCGAAAATTTTGTCTCCGGAATTGTTGATGGTGCTCTGCGAGATGGGGCACAGTGACCGTCTGGTGATCTCTGACGGGAACTTTCCGGCGGAATCCATGGGAAAGGACGCGATCGTGATCCGCTGTGACGGCCACGGCGTGCCTGAGCTTTTGGATGCCATCCTGCAGGTGTTCCCGCTGGATACTTATGTGGAGAAGCCGGTGAACCTGATGGAAGTGATGCCCGGAGATGATGTGGAGACTCCAATTTGGGATACCTACAAGGAGATCATCGCAAAACATGATTCCCGCGGCGCGGACTGCGTGGGCAATATCGAGCGCTTTGCGTTCTACGATGAGGCAAAGACAGCTTATGCGATCATTGCGACCGGGGAATCCGCTCTGTACGCAAATGTGATGCTGCAGAAGGGTGTTGTGACAGAATAGCTGTAGATATGGCTTTTCATTCGAAAGAATCTTCTCTTATAAATCTGAAAAGAAAACCGCGCCGGGATGGTATTTTTACGATACTATCCCGGCGTTTTTATATTCATATAAAAGGGGAATCATAGTAAATATTCTGTGTCTGTATGTTATTCTGAGGACTTATGCTTTTTTCTGTATTCATTTGGAAGCATTCCAAATTTTCCTAAAAAAATTTTATTAAAATAACTGCGATTTGAAAAACCTGATTTCGACATTATATTATAAATACTTAGATCTGATTCTATAAGTAACGCGGCTGCCTCCTGCAGCCGAAAAAGCTGCCCATATTCTACGAGAGTTAAACCTGTCGATTTTTTTACGACTCTGTTTAGATAGTCAGCATTATAATGCATGAGGCATTCTAGTATAACTCACGATAATTACCGCTACCTTACACGCAGGATAAATTTTTATGTGCAAGGAAGCTGAATGAGGCGATGCCGGTAGCATCGTCGATTGAAGCTGACGCAGCAGATGAAAATTTAGACAAGTGAAAGGTGTGGATAATTATCGTGGGTTATACTAGTTCAGCCCGACTGATCTTACCCTTATTTTTTTCAAATATTTTGGTGATCTGGTGAATGAGATTTTCATCATTTGACCCCACAAGTTGAATAATTTCTTTCTGATATAGATCAGGATTTTCCATAATAGAAAAGAAACGGGCAACTAGCCCGGCCATAATAAAAACACAGCCAGGGTTTTGACTGATTGTAGCATTAATCATACTATGGATTAATGTTTCAAGATTATCACATAATTGTTCGAATTCTTCATTGACGGCTGTCGGCTTAAAATTGATATATTCTTTCGCATTGTAGTATTTACATTTTTTGTTTTTGCTGATCAGATGACTTATGGAATTAAAGGTATTGCAAAAAATATTGTTCGAAGAATATATAAAGCTGCTATCTACAAGTGTCTTTGACAGTTCAATGCTGATAGAAATGAATTTTTCCAGATGACGAGTAAACTTTTGAGGATTTTTTGCATATGGTAAAAGCAAGTGGAAATACGTTGTCAGGAGACGGGTATGCGGCTGTGTGAACTCCGGGAAAAGGAAGTAATCAATAGTTGTGACTGCAAAAGGCTGGGCTGTGTGGTGGATCTGGAATTTGACTGCGGCAGCGGGCAGATCGAGGCGCTGATCGTGCCGGGACCGGGGAAGATCTGCGGCTTTTTGGGGACGGATAGTGAATACGTGATTCCATTTCACTGTGTAAAACGGATCGGACCGGATATTATCCTTGTAGAAATACGGGAAGAAAAATTTTTGAAAAAAATATAATGCAAATACAGGGCGGATTGTGTATAATAAAGATATGCCGTATGTATTTTGGAATGCGGCAGTGCCGACGGCTTGGCGTATTTGTCGGCAGCAGTATCGAGTTCCTTTTGAAACATGTATGTAGAGTACAGAAGAAAGGCGGATAATATTATGAAATGTCCCTATTGCGGAAATTCGGATACACGAGTCATTGATTCCCGGCCGGCAGAAGAGAACAATTCCATTCGCCGCCGCCGTTGCTGCGATGAATGCGGGAAGCGGTTTACAACCTATGAAAAGATTGAGACGATCCCGCTGATTGTGATCAAAAAGGATAATAACCGGGAGCAGTATGAACGCTCCAAGATCGAGAACGGGGTGCTGAGCGCCTGCTACAAGAGGCCGGTACCGGCAGACGCCATCAAGGAAGCGGTGGATGAGATTGAGCTGCAGATCGTCAACCGGGAGGAGAAGGAGATCCCCAGCAGTCTCATCGGAGAGATCGTCATGGAGCGGCTGAAAACTCTGGATCCGGTGGCATATGTCCGGTTTGCATCCGTATACCGGCAGTTTAAGGACGTCAATACATTTATGGAAGAACTGAAGATGTTCTTAGAGTAATTAAAAGACAGAAGGTATTTCGGTCTGAGATCACAAAGAGCCAGAACCACACGGGAAAATATCAGAGGGCATTTTTCACAAAAAAGATCCTGTATCTATGGTGCATAATTAACAAAATTGAACCTTCCTTAAAAAAATCTCCTTACCTCGGGTAAAAAAAAGTGCTACAATAAAGTGTAGCAGAAGTTTACTCTACCGGACGTAAGGGCATGAAGATCCAATGTAAATGTGCAAATGAGAACGTTTCTGATCTGATAAGGAAGGAGGATGTGTATGCATAATCAAGGTGATGCAGTAGTTTATAAGTGTAAGGGTGTATATCGGATTGAAGATGTAGGAACATTGGATTTTATGTTTGCGGATAGAAAGAAGAAGTATTATACTCTGCAGTCCGTGGGAAATGCGAAGGACCGGGCCTATGTCCCCATTGATGACGATACCAATATCCGCAAGCCCATTGAACGGGAAGCGGTGCTGGGTTTGATCAAGAGGATGGATGATATTGAAATTCTGTGGGTGCAGAGTGAAAAGACCCGGGAGCAGGAATACAAGAATTGCATCTCCGGATATTTGCCGGAGAACTGGATCCGGGTGTTGAAGACCCTTTATAAGCGTACAGAGCATCGCGGCGGTGTGACAAGTATGGACAAGAAGTATCAGCAGCTTTTGGAGCATGCGCTTTACAGTGAGTTTTCATATGCCCTCGGCATTCCGGAAAATAAGGTCGAAGGCTTTATCAATGAGCAGAGAAAAAAAGAAGCGTAGTTGGCTGCCCTGGGGAGGTCCTGCCATTGGACAGGCTTTTCCGGGGGTTTTTGTTTTCAGAGATGACATAAATTAAAGATCTAAAACCCGAGAGAATGAGTTGACAGATTCTCTTAGGGTTTTCTTTTTTTTGAAAGAACGAAGTCTATTATATATCATTATTTCTACTTTATAAAAAATCTTCATTGAACCGTTTCAAAGAAATTCAATAGTGGCGATATTGAACATGTAATTTGCGTGAATTATAATGAAACCTTTGGATGTGAAAAGGGAAACGTGCGGCAATATTGTGCTGTGGTTTCCCTTTTCATGTGCATAGGTTTATTTTTTTCCAGAGCATTCAAAGCTGCTTTTTAAATACGATAGGATTGTTTGAGACAGCATTGCCTATGTTCGTTACTGTTCACACCCTGGCCGGGCGCGCACATTAACCTATGATCTCCAAAATAATGAAAAAAGATATTTTTATTATTGAACTTGCAGGATATCACAGGTATAATGGACATATTCGAAGGAAAGGAGAGGCATCTTATGAACATGTTATCCATTGAGCAGGAGTTAAAGAACAATTCTTATCCGGGTAGAGGGATCATCCTTGGAAAAAGCGCGGATGGGACAAAAGCGGCTGCGGCATATTTTATCATGGGGCGCAGCGTGAACAGCAGGAACCGCATCTTCGTGGAAGACGGGGAAGGGATCCGCACTCAGGCGTTTGACCCGGCCAAGCTGACGGATCCAAGCCTGGTGATCTATGCGCCGGTGCGCGTGCTCGGCAACAAGACCATTGTGACCAATGGGGATCAGACGGATACGATCTACGAAGGCATGGACAGACAGATGACGTTCGAACAGTCGCTGCGGTCCAGGGAATTTGAACCGGACGTACCCAACTATACACCCCGCATCTCCGGGATCATGCATGTGGAAAATGGAAACTATAATTATGCCATGTCGATCTTAAAGAGCAATCACGGCAATCCGGCGGGCTGCAATCGGTATACATTTGCGTATGAGAATCCGTCTGCGGGAGAAGGTCATTTTATACATACGTATATGCACGACGGAGATCCGCTGCCCAGTTTTGAAGGAGAGCCGAAGCTCATCTCCATACCGGACGACATGGGAGCATTCACGGAGCTTCTGTGGGACAGCCTGAATGAAGAGAATAAGGTGTCGCTCTTTGTGAGATATATTGACATCCAGAGCGGAACATACGAAACCAGAATTGTGAATAAAAATAAATAAGGAGTCGTAACATGAAAGAATTAGAATTAAAATATGGCTGCAACCCGAATCAGAAGCCGTCCAGGATCTATATGCAGGACGGAAGCGACCTTCCCATTGAAGTATTATGCGGGCGTCCGGGATATATCAACTTTTTGGACGCGTTCAACGGCTGGCTGCTGGTGAGCGAGATGAAGAAGGCTACCGGGCTTCCGGCCGCTACATCCTTCAAGCATGTGTCTCCGGCAGGCGCTGCAGTCGGGCTTCCGCTGTCGGAAACATTGGCGAAGATCTACTGGGTGGATGATCTGGGAGAGCTCTCTCCCCTTGCGTGCGCCTATGCGAGAGCCAGAGGAGCCGATCGGATGTCCTCCTTCGGCGACTTTATCGCCCTGTCCGATGTGTGCGACGTGGATACGGCAAGGCTGATCAAGCGGGAGGTGTCGGACGGTGTGATCGCGCCGGGCTATGAGCCGGAGGCGCTGGAGTTGTTAAAGCAGAAGAAAAAAGGCAATTACAACGTGATCCGGATCGATCCCGCGTATGAGCCGGCGCCGTTGGAGCACAAGGAAGTATTCGGGATCACATTTGAACAGGGAAGAAATGAATTAAAGATTGACGATGAGTTCTTTGCAAAGGTAGTAACCGAGAATAAAGACATTCCGGAAAATGCAAAGCGGGATCTGGCAATCTCCATGATCACGCTGAAATATACCCAGTCCAATTCCGTATGCTATGTGAAGGACGGACAGGCCATTGGGATCGGCGCCGGACAGCAGTCCAGGATCCACTGTACCCGTCTGGCAGGACAGAAGGCGGATAACTGGTGGTTAAGGCAGGCACCGCAGGTTCTTGGGCTTCAGTTTAAGGACGGCATCGGCCGGGCGGACCGGGACAATGCCATTGACCTTTATATCGGAGAGGAATACATGGACGTTCTTGCGGACGGCGTATGGGAGAATACTTTCAAAGTGAAGCCGGATGTATTTACGAGAGAAGAAAAGCGGGCATGGCTGGATAAGATGACCGATGTATCTCTGGGGTCCGACGCATTTTTCCCGTTCGGGGACAATATTGAGCGCGCCCACAAGAGCGGAGTAAAATACGTGGCACAGCCCGGCGGTTCCGTGCGGGACGACAATGTGATCGCGGCCTGTGACAAGTATGGCATGGCGATGGCATTTACAGGACTGCGTCTGTTCCATCATTAAAAAATCCCTGCCTGTACGGCAGCAGGCTGCTGATCAAAAATCTGAGTTTTACTGTGGCAAATCACATAAAACTCAGATTTCGGATTGCAGCCGTACAGGTGGAAAATGCATCGGAGGACGGCATGATATTGGAATCAAAAAGCCCGGAGGACACCTTTCAGATCGGGATGCGCCTCGGGAAGCTGGCGGAAGCAGGGGAAGTCTACACCCTGACAGGAGATCTGGGAGTCGGGAAGACCGTATTTACACAGGGATTTGCAAAAGGGCTGGGGATTGACGAATCCGTAAACAGCCCCACTTTTACGATTCTGCAGATTTACGAGGGCGGCAGGCTGCCGCTGTACCATTTTGACGTTTACCGCATCGGAAGCGTGGAAGAGATGGAAGAGACCGGATACGAAGAATACATCATGGGGGACGGTGTGTCCCTGATCGAATGGGCGGATCTGATCGAAGAGATTTTGCCCCGGAAGCGTACCCGGGTTTTGATCGAGAAGGATCTGGAAAAAGGATTTGATTATCGGCGGATCACGGTGGAGCTGACAGGAGAGCAGACGGATTGAGCATGTCATATGCCGGGACAGTGATGCGGCGGAGGATATACGGAACGCCGGATCGATCTGCCGCCCGGTATCATTTGAAAGTGAGATAAGACAGGAATAGAAAGGATGCGGGACATGAAGGTGCTGGCGATAGAGAGCTCCGGGCTGACGGCCTCGGTTGCCGTTGTGGAGGAGACCCGTACCGTAGCAGAATATACGGTGGATTATAAAAAAACACACTCCCAGACATTGCTGCCTATGATCGACGAGGTGGTACGGATGACAGACCTGGATCTGGCGGAGATTGATGCCATAGCTGTGTCAGGGGGGCCGGGGTCCTTTACCGGACTTCGGATTGGCTCTGCCACGGCAAAGGGGCTGGGGCTTGCGCTGGATAAGCCGCTGATCCATGTGCCTACGGTAGACGGGCTTGCCTACCAGGTATACGGCTGCAGAGATATCATCTGTCCCATCATGGACGCACGGAGAAATCAGGTCTATACGGGAATCTATACATTTTCCGCAAGCGCGGGAAAAAAAGAAGGAACCCGGGAGGTGGACCCGGTTTTCCAGGTGCTGCGGATGCAGATGGCCATAGCTGTGGAGGATCTGATCCGGCGGCTCAACAATTACAACAGGCCGGTTGTCTTTTTGGGAGACGGAGTGCCGGTCTATCGGGAAATGCTGTCTGCCGGGCTGAAGGTTCCCTATTCGTTTGCGCCGTCCTATATGAACCGGCAGCGAGCCGCTGTGGTCGGAGCGCTGGGGATCCGTTATTATAAGGCGGGAAAATACGAAACCGCCATGGAGCATCAGCCGGAATATCTGCGGCAGTCCCAGGCAGAACGGGAACGTGCCCAGCGGGAAAAGACGGCAAAGCTGGTCATACGGGAACTGAAAGCCGAGGATGCCGCAGCTGCGGCGGAGATCGAGTATCAGAGTTTTCCGGACCCATGGAGCCAGAACGGGATATTGGACACTGTTTCGAATCTAAGTACCGTCTGCCTGCTGGCGGAAAAAGCGGGAAAAGCCGTAGGATATCTGTTTGCGTATAGGGCGGGGGATGAGGCGGAGATAGCGCGGATTGCCGTAGCCGGCGAACAGAAGCGGCAGGGTGTGGGAAAAAGCCTTATGAGAACGCTGGAAGAGATCGGTAAAAAGAAGCAGATCCGCAGGCTGCTGCTGGACGTGCGGAAAAGCAACCGGGAGGCAAGGGCTTTCTATGAAAAAATGGCCTTTCAGGAGGACGGGATCCGCAGGGGCTTCTACCAGGATCCACCGGAGGATGCGGTCCTGATGAGCAGGGAGCTGTAACGGTACTGCAGGGCGGTGTTCCATGATGCAGAGGATAATTGTATTCGGGACAGCAGAGGAACAGGTGTGCAGATCCGGATATGGGAAGACTTTACATTGGATTTTCGCATCCAGTCATGGGAGCGTTTCCCAGTGGGAAACAGAAGAAAAAAACGTTATAATTTAGGCGTAGCAGAACTTACACAGTATTTGAATATACGGAGGAGGAAGTTGTATGCGCCAATATCATCATATTAAAAAAACAGAAGAGATCAAAGAAATCAGTAAGATGATCTGCAACCAATGCGGGAAAGAGATTCCGGTTGTGAACGGCCAGGCCCGGGAAGGGGTGTTCAGCGCGGACTACAGCTGGGGATATTTTTCGGAAAAGGACGGGGAGAAGCATTCCTTCGAGCTGTGTGAGGAATGTTATGACGCCCTGCTGAAGGGATTTCGCATACCGGCTGAAATAGAAGAACAGTGGTGAATGCTGTTCAAACCATTTGCTTTGACGGAGGAATGGAGAGGATTATGTTAGATGTATGTTTGCTTGGATGCGGTGGGATGATGCCGCTTCCTTACCGCTGGCTGACTGCGCTGATGACCAGATTCAACGGCAGCAGCCTTCTGATCGACTGCGGGGAGGGTACGCAGATCGCAATCAAAGAGAAGGGATGGAGCTTTAAACCCATCGACGTACTTTGTTTTACACATTATCATGGAGATCATATCAGCGGCCTTCCGGGGCTGCTTCTTACGATGGGAAACGCGGAACGCCGGGAGCCTCTGACCATGATAGGCCCGAAAGGTTTGGAGTGGGTGGTCAATTCGCTCCGTGTGATTGCGCCGGAGCTGCCGTTTCCCATCCATTTTCAGGAGATCGAAGGAGCGGAGCAGACCTTTGAGATGAACGGCTATCGGCTGAAAGCATTTCGGGTGAACCATAATATTCCATGCTATGGATATACCATGGAAATCGACCGGGCGGGAAAGTTTGACCCGGAGCGGGCGCTGTCTCAGGAAATCCCTCAGAAATACTGGCGGTATCTGCAGAAGGGCGAGTCCGTGGAGGCCGAGGAGGGGCGGCTTCTGACCCCTGACATGGTGCTGGGACCTCCGCGGAAGGGGATCAAGCTGACCTACACGACGGATACCAGGCCGACACGTTCCATCGTGGAGCATGCGGAGTATTCCGACCTGTTTATCTGCGAGGGAATGTACGGAGAAAAGGAAAAAGCGGCCAAGGCCGTGGAATATAAGCACATGACATTTTATGAGGCGGCGCAGCTCGCGAAGGACGCCCAGGTGAAGGAAATGTGGCTGACCCATTACAGCCCGTCCATGACCAGGGCGGAGGTCTATATGAACGAGGTGCGCAAGATCTTCCCGGCGGCAAAGGCAGGAAAGGACAAAATGTCGGTTACAATGAAGTTTGGCGATGATCCCAAATAGCGCTTGCGGCAATTCCTTTGCAGGCAGGGACCGATGCAATGAGTGAAAGTGAAATAAAGAGCAGGTGGGAATATGAAAGAAATCAGGGATATGAATATACTGGCAATTGAAAGCTCCTGTGATGAGACGGCCGCGGCAGTGGTGCATAACGGGAGGGAGGTCTGTTCGAATATCATTTCCTCCCAGATCGAACTGCACAAGCTGTACGGCGGCGTGGTTCCTGAGATCGCGTCCCGGAAGCATATTGAAAAGATTAATCAGGTCATTGAGGAAGCACTGCGGGAGGCTCAGGTGACACTGGATGATATCGACGCCGTGGCCGTGACCTACGGTCCCGGCCTGGTGGGCGCACTGCTGGTGGGCGTGGCGGAAGCCAAGGCCATTGCCTATGCACGACATCTGCCGCTGATCGGTGTACACCATATAAAAGGACACATTTCCGCAAATTATATCGAGCATCCGGATCTGGAGCCGCCTTTTTTGTGTCTGGTCGTATCCGGAGGACATACCCATCTGGTCTGCGTGCGGGATTATGGGAAGTATGAGATTCTGGGGCGTACCCGGGATGACGCGGCGGGAGAAGCCTATGACAAGGTGGCGCGGGCCATCGGACTGGGATACCCCGGCGGGCCCAAGATCGACCGTCTGGCAAAGGAGGGCGATTCGGACGCAATTCCATTTCCCAGGGCGCATATTGCGGACGCGCCATTTGATTTCAGCTTCAGCGGATTGAAGTCTGCGGTCCTCAATTACATCAACGGCTGTCAGATGAAGGGAGAGACCTTCCGGCCTGCGGATGTGGCGGCATCCTTCCAGAAGGCGGTGGTTGATGTGCTGGTGGAGCATTCGATGAAAGCCGCGGAGGAATACGGGATGGGAAGATTTGCCATCGCCGGGGGCGTGGCTTCCAACAGTGCGCTGCGGGAAACCATGAAAAAGGCGTGTGAGGAGCGAAATCTGAAATTCTACCATCCTTCGCCCATCTTCTGCACGGACAACGCGGCTATGATCGGGGCGGCGGGATATTATGAGTACCTGGCCGGAACCCGGCACGGATGGGATCTGAATGCGGTGCCGAATCTGAAGCTGGGGGAGCGTTGACCGGCTGTACAGGGATAACAGGATATATTGTGATAAAAATGGGTTGCATACTATATGTTGTGGCTCGGTCGATCGGCTGTGACGAGATACCTTGGGTATACCTTGCGAAGCGGTCGATCGGCTATGACGAGATGCACTTAGTACATCATTGCATTAATAACTGAGTAAATAGTGCCCGCTGTTCACACCATCGCTGCGTTGGAGTCAGTCAACGATGCTACCAGCATCGCCTCCCTCCTCCGTCTTGCGCTACTGTAAACATCAGACGCTATTTACTTCAGAATTAGTGCAATGATGTACTAGGTATATTGTATTCCATATGGAGATCAGATAGGGGGGCACAATGGAAAAATCGTATTGCACCGCGGTCGTCCTGGCAGCAGGCAGGGGGAACCGCATGGGAACGGAAGTGCATAAGCAATATCTTCTTCTGGCAGGAAAGCCGATCGTCTGCTATTCGCTGCAGGTATTCCAGGAATCAGATATCATTGACGAGATCATCCTGGTGACCGGGGAAGGAGAAGAGGACTACTGTCGGAAGAATTTTGTGGAAACATACGGAATCACCAAGGTGAGCAGGATCGTGGCAGGCGGAAAAGAGCGTTTTCATTCGGTCTGGAACGGACTTCGGGAGACCAGGGAGGACGGATATGTGTTTATCCACGATTCCGCGCGTCCGTTTGTAGATGAGGAAATGCTGTCACGGCTGTATGAAATCGTGCGGCTGGATAAGGCATGCGTGGCCGGGATGCCGGCGAAGGATACGATCAAGATCGTGGATCCGGAATGCAAGGTAAGGGACACACCGGACCGCGGCACGCTGTGGATGGTGCAGACACCCCAGGTATTTGAGACAAAGCTTGTAAAACAGGCGTATAAAATGCTGATACAGGATCAGGAGAAGCAGGCCCGGGGAGAATCCGGCGGCTCCCGCCGCAGAGGATATACCGTGACAGATGACGCGGGCGCAGTAGAGATCATGCTGGGACATCCGGTGAGGATGGTGAAGGGATCCTACAAAAATATAAAGATCACCACTCCGGAGGATCTGGAAGTGGGAGAGGTATTTGCCGGCCGGGGTAATTCCTGACCGGCCTTTTCTGATGTAAAACGGGGCGGCAGATTTATATGGCGTTTCGGAACTGTCCCGAAGAAAAAACGCAAACTATTTGCAGATTATTTTGGGGTTGTCTTTAGTATAAACACGATTCAGGACATTGATTACATGCATATGCGGACAGATTAAATGGTAAAATAATGTTCGTGTGTATATTCAGAAATTTAGGAACTGTATCAGTTATTTCCATACAGTTCCTCAGAATGTGATGATAGAAGGAGCTTTCATAGTATGAGCGCAGGAACAGAATTTTTGGCAGTTGTTATGGAAAAACTCCGGGGAAGGATCCGGGAGCTGGACGAAACGATAGAATTTGTGCAGAAGGATATCGAGGGGATGCACGAATATTATTGGGAAAATTATACGGAGATGGACCAGTACGGCTATGAGAATTTTGATAACAGCCAGGCCCTTCTGACACAGATCAATGCAAATCAGGAGAATCTGAATATGAGACGGCGGCTGAAAAGGATGCTGGATTCTCCGTTTTTCGGAAGGGTAGATTTTATCTATGATGGCGATGATGAGGCGGAAACCTTTCATATTGGGATTGGAAATTTTTCGGAAAAGCGGGGCGGGATTCCTCTGATCTATGACTGGCGCGCTCCGGTCAGCGGTTTGTTTTACGATTATGACAGGGGGCCTGCGTCCTATGAGGCGCCGAGCGGGAGGATGCATGGGGAGATCAGCTCAAAATGGCAATACAAGATCCGGGGCGGCAGGATGATCTATGAATTTGAGAGTGATATGAAGATCGACGACGACATCCTGAAACAGGAGTTGGGAACCAACAGCGATACTCAGTTGAAAAATATTGTGCGCACGATCCAGAAGGATCAGAACGCCATTATCCGGAATACAAAGGATAAGGTCCTGGTGATCCAGGGGGCGGCGGGAAGCGGAAAAACCTCTGTAGCCCTGCACCGAATCGCCTATCTGCTGTACCATGACCGGGAGAACTTACGTTCCTCGAATATACTGGTGCTGTCGCCGAATAGCGTATTTTCTGACTACATTTCCCATATCCTTCCGGAGCTGGGGGAGGAAAATATCCGGGAAATGAGTCTTGACCTGTTTGCGTATCGGGAATTGAAGGATACGGTGGCTGACTGCGAGGACAGATACCATCAGATCGAGCGTCAGATCCGGGAAGGATGGGCGGGCCGAAGCGCTCCGGCGTATCGGAATATGAGAACCGAAGGAAGTATACAGGAACAAAGCGACAGCAGTTTACTGCCGGAAGAAACGGACGGAGACCATCAGAATGCGGAAGCATGTTACCGCTGGAAGCAGTCCAAGGAATTTGTACAGTGCGTGGAAGGATTTCTTGTGGAGCTGGAGGATCGTCTGGTGGATTTCCAAGATGTGGAATATAAGGGCATGGAGAAAAAGGCGGAGGAGATCCTGAAGCTGTTCTACTATAAATTCTCCGGAGTGCCGCTGCTGTCTAGAATGGATGCAGTAATGGAGTGTTTTGTGGATGAATATGAGACGCTCCATGATAAAACACTTCCGGAAGAAGAATTGCTGGTGATCCGGGAGAGATTTGAGAGTCTCTATGTGACCACGGATCTGTATGTGATCTATAACTGGCTGCTGGAGGATTCCGGATATCCGGCGCTGCGGGATGTACCGGAGGAGAAGCGATTTTTGAAATATGAGGATGTGTATCCCCTGCTGTATCTGAAATACCGGCTTCTGACCGGGGCGGCGCGCCGGAACATCCGCCATCTGGTCATTGATGAAATGCAGGATTATTCCTATCTGCAGTATGTGATCCTGGGGCTTTTGTTTCCGTGCAATATGACGATCCTGGGCGACCGCGCACAGACGGTGGATCAGGAGCCGATGGATGTGCTGACCTTTCTTCCGGAAATATTCGGCAGGAAGATCCGGTGCATTGAGATGAAAAAAAGCTATCGGAACACGGCGGAGATCGCGGAATATGCAGGAAAGATCACGGGAATTGAGGGAGTAGAGTATTTCCAGAGGCATGGGAAGGCTGTGGAGGAGAGATGGCTGGCATCCAGGGAAGAAGCGCTGGATGAGGTGCTGCGGCAGGTACGGCTGATAAGGCTGGAAGCGGAAGCGGCCGGGGAAGAACGTGGAACAGACGAACGGCGGGAAATGCCTGGGGCAGAGGAAATGAGAGGAGCTTCCAAAGCAGGCCCAACGAGAGAAAAGAGCAGTGCAGAAAGTGGATCAGAAATAGAATATGAGAATGCGGCCGTCCTGACGATGACGGAAGAGGAAGCGATCGACGCATACCGTTATCTCAGGGAACGGCGGGAGGATGTATATTATATCGACAGGGACAGCAGCCTGTTCCAGAAGGGGATCACGGTGACCACCTTTTATCTGGCGAAGGGACTGGAATTTGACCAGGTGTTTGTACTGGGCGGCGAGAAGGAAAGTCCGCTGTTTCAGCAGTTCCGGTATATCTGCGCGACACGGGCTCTGCATGAGCTGTATGTATATGATTTTGGGGCGTGACGGTCTGAATACCAGCTTTCATGTGCATCCTACCGACCAATCAGCGCGGTGATCGGCTGGGGTGTGACAGGTAACGGTGTAATTACGCAGAAATAGAATATGATCAGGAACTGCGCAAATAGGCAATTGATTTTTTTACAGTTCATTCGTACAAAAGAGGAGGCGGTCATTTGAAGGAGCAGGACAGGGCATTAGCTGAAAAGGTTCTGGATTACTGGTTTACAATGGAATTTTTGGCTCAGGATCCATTTCCGGCTCATCCGGAGCTGATCAACAGAGTGAAAAAGCGGAAGCAAAATCCGCCCGGAGGCCGAGAAAAAAGCACTCCGATCATCGAGGACTTTCTATTGCTCCGGGGCAGCTCCTGCCGGGAGACGCTGTATGAGGTGATCGCAAAAGAGGCCCGGGCCTGCGGGATGAAAAAGTGGGGAAACCTGACCATTTATATCGGGAAGGTCAGGCGGGAAAAGTGCATCGACCGGATTGCGGAGGTTCTGCCGTTTACAGCGGAGGACGGGGGCAGGCCGGAAAAAAATACGGATCAGATCGCATGGGCCAGCCTCCAGCTTTCGCCTTCAGGAGAGTACATCAGGTATTCGCTGTCCCTGTCTGCCATTCTGTGGGCGCTCAGGCAGGTGAAGTCTGCCAAAGGGGATCTGTCTGCGTCCCTGGACGCAGCCCTGTATGCAGAGGCGGTAGAAGAACTGGAAACCATGTTTTTTGGCCCGGAAGCCGCTCAGTCCGAGGGACAGGAAGAGGAGGACGACGATACCCTGCAGTCCTTTTCGGCAGGCGCAGTAACATTTGACCGGCTCCGCGGTCTTTATCAGGAGATCGAGAAGCGGTATCTCAAGGGGAACATACAGAATTCCGAGACAGAAAAGGATGCTTATGAAGAGGTTTACGCGGTTCAATTTCAGATGTTTGCGGACGGAAGGATTAAAAGTAAAAAAGAAGAGGATCAGTATCTGGGGCTGACGCATGATTATTTTTCCAATGATATCATGCTTGTCCAGGAACAGATCAGAAGCGGGGCATTGGAGGACAACTGCCATATGGGAAAGGACCTGCTTGCCTATGTGACGGTCTTAAAAGAGCGGGAAACGGAAGGTATCGATCTGGTAGATCCCGGAAAGCAGGGGAAAGCGGAATATCAAAAGCAGATCCAGGAGATTTTATCCGTGGAAAATGCGCCTCTTGGAAAATGGCCGTCCAGATTCATGCCTGCCTTTATGCAGCAGACGGCCATCAACCTTGCGATTGGCAAAGGCTGTTCCGAACTGTATGCGGAAAATGGGAATATTTTTTCTGTCAACGGACCTCCCGGAACGGGAAAAACGACTCTGCTCAAAGAAATTGTAGTCAGCAACATCATAGAGCGGGCCATCCTGCTTTCGGAATATAAAAATCCGGAGGATGCCTTCGAAGAGCATGATTTTCTTCGCGGCGAGGAGCCGGGAAATGCTTATTCAAAGTACACACGCCATTGGTACAGCCTGAAAAATGACGAGATCAACCGGTATAGTATGCTGGTGACATCGTGCAATAATGCTGCGGTCGAAAATATTTCCAAGGAGCTTCCCAAAAAGATGACAGGCGATCTGTCGCCTCTGGACGGGGATCCTGAGGAGCTTCGCGGGGCGCTGGCAGAAGTGGGCAGGCTCTTCGAACCAGAGGAATCTGACGTGATTGAGACCACATGTCAGGGAGGAAAAGGCAGTGAGAAGATCCAATACAGAGACATTTATTTTACAAAATATGCACAGGAGCTTTTGGACGATACGGAGGTCTGGGGACTGGTGGCTGCTCCGTTGGGCAGAAAATCGAATCTGAATCAATTTTATCAGAAGGTACTGTATCCCCTGGGGTGGGATTTTTACGGGAAGAAGGAGACGGCCCCAAACAGGCTTCCGTCCTACCAAAAGGCAAGGAAACAGTTTTTGCGTCAGTTGGAGATTGTCAGAGAGATGCAGAGCGCTTGCCGAGGAATACGGCCGGGAGGCCGGAGAGCTGGAAGCCGTGATCTCCGATCTGGAATCTGAGCTGGAGCTTTTGAACCAAAATGCGGAGGAAGCCCTGACGCTGAGCCGCCAAGCGGAACGAGAATACCAGTCACATCGGTCAGAGACTGCGAGGTATGCACAGTGGATCAGCAGTGAGGAGGAAAAAGCTGCGGATCACAGAAAGAGGATATTTCAGGCACAAAGAGAAGCAGAAATGGTCCGAAAGGAATACGAATCGGAGATATCCCAATATACTGGCGCGGGCAGGATGGACGAGAGAGTGGTCATCGATGAAAGCTTTGTGGAAAAAATGCTTTCCAAGGATATCCGAACATCCACTGATGCCCAGGTGGCAAATCCCTGGTTTACCCAGCGATACAACCGGGAGCGGGAAAAATTGTTTGGGTATGCGATGCGCATGAACAAGGAATTCGTGGTTTCTTCCAATCACTGCAGAGACAATTTCGTTACGTTATCTCATTATTGGGGGCTGCGGATGGGGGATGAAAATGAAAGGATCCTGTTCCATCAGGAGGACAAAGAGCTTATGGTGCCTGCCCTTTTTCAGACCCTGTTCTTACTGGTGCCCGTATTGTCTTCCACGTTTGCTTCGGTGGGAAGGCTGCTCAAGGACATCACACAGCCCGGGGTGATCGGTACGCTGGTCGTGGATGAAGCGGGGCAGGCACAGCCGCAGATGGCTCTGGGAGCGCTTTACAGAAGCCGGCGGGCGGTCATTGTGGGAGATCCGAAACAGGTGGAGCCGGTGGTCACCGATGACCTGATCCTGCTTCGGAAGGCATACCAGGATCCGACGCTCAAGCCTTATAAGAAAAAGACGCTGTCCGTGCAGGCATTTGCCGACGGACTGAACCGGTTTGGTACACATCTGGACAACGGTACGGAGTACCCGGAGTGGGTAGGCTGTCCGCTGCTGGTTCACAGGCGATGCATTTCCCCAATGTACGACATTTCCAACGAAATCTCGTATAACGGGATCATGAAGCAGCAGACCCGGCCGCCCAAACCGGAGAAGGCCGCAAGGTTTATTTATGAGAAATCGCAGTGGATCAATGTAAAGGGCGAGGAAAAGGGAAATAAGAATCACTTTGTAGAGGCCCAGGCCCGGAAGGTCTGCGAACTTCTGGAAATTGCGTTTTCCAAAAATCCGGAGCCTGGTATCTATATCATCAGCCCATTTACGACCGTGGTCGCCGGAATCCGGAAATATATTGATCAATACTGCAAAGAAAACGCCGGCCGGACCAGGATCAACAGCAGATATATTCTGGATCATGACCAGAAAAAAATCGGCACGGTCCACATATTTCAGGGGAAGGAGGCTGATGAGGTGATCTTCCTGCTGGGCTGCGATCCAGGCGAAGGGGCAAAAGGGGCCGTCCGGTGGGTGAACCGGAATATTGTAAATGTTGCGGCGACCCGCGCGAAATTCCGGCTGTATGTGATTGGAGACGAGGACGCCTGGAAGGAATCGGCCTGCATCAGCGCCGCAAAGAATATCATAGATACCTTTGCTATCAAAGAGATCAAATCCATCCTGGAGCAGGACCTTCCGGAGGAGGAGCGGAGAGAAGCCTTGCTGAAAGCATCTGCGGGATTGCCTTCGGTTACCGCGTTTTCCACGGCTGAGGTGGAATATGAAGAGGATGCGGTGGACTACAGCATTGATACCTCCGGTCTGATCCAGGGATTGAATGAAGAATTTCTGACCACGGAGCTGACCTCGTCCCAGCTGGGCAAATTTGGCTTTGACTCCGGAAAGGCTCTCGATCAGCTGTCTGGCAGAGTCAGGGATAATCTTCTGCTGGGAATGAAGCTGTACTTTCTTCTGGAGCCGGTCTATCGGGTCAATCCCGGGTTTGACGCCTCCTGCTGCGCAATCCTTTTCTGCAAGGCAATGGAGCTGCGGATGAAGGACTGCTTCCTCAAAAGCCTGCAGGAACTGTTTCCCGAATTTAAGATTCGGGGAATGGGAAAGGGCAGAGGCACCGTAGCGCTCAAGGACGCCAAATACGAAGAGCTGACGCTTGGGGCATTTGGCGTGATCCTGAGAAATCACAGGGCGGAACTTGGACGGCGGATGCAGGCGGCAGGAAATCCGCAGTACGATGAAAACTGGTGGAGGGCCTTTGAAGCACGGCTGCAGGACTGCGCCAACAGGAGAAATCAATGCTGCCATTCGGGGCTGTTTAGCTGGATGGATCATTTGCGTCTGCTGGCGGATCTGTTCCGGGTTGATAAAACAAAGGGGAGAGATCCAAAGATCGGCGGGATTCTGTTTGAGAGTGCGGTTGGGATGGGGCTGAGCGGTTCTGAGCAGGTGTGATTGGTTTAAAGAAGAGAGAAATGGGAAACATGATACTGGGCGTGATCAATTTGATGTGAGTATATAAGTATGTATATAGACAGGAGGGTACCGGCAAATGAATTTGCATACATTTGAATCTATGCTTTCAATTGGAGAGACGGTTGCTGTGGAATTTAAGCGTTGTGGAAATGGAATTGAACACGATGTATACGAGAGCGTTTGCTCTTTCCTGAACCGATTTGGCGGTGATCTGTTTATGGGGGTATTGGATGATGGTACTGTGACGGGTGTGCCGGAGAAGGCTGCTGGCGATATGATTAAAAATTTCATCAGTGTGATCAGTAATCCGGTTCACTTTACACCGACGGCCTATCTTGCGCCGGAGCTGCTGAAGTATAAAGGTCATACAGTGATTCATGTACATGTGCCGCCCAGCGCAGAGGTTCACAGTTATAAAAAAGTAATCTATGACCGGGTAGATGATGCAGACGTGAAAGTGACGGCAACCGCGCAGATTGCGTCTATGTACATCCGAAAGCAGAATATTTTTACAGAGAAAAGAATTTATCCGTATGCTTCGGAAGAAAATCTGCGGCTTGACCTTTTGCCTCGGATTCGAAAGATGGCAGTCAATAACGCCGGAGGAAGGCATCCATGGGAGAGCATGAGTGATCAGGAACTGCTGAAGAGTGCAGGTCTGTATGGTATGGACATTGCCACGGGAGAAAAGGGATATAATCTGGCGGCGATTCTTCTATTGGGTAAAGATGATGTGATTATGAATGTCTGTCCTGCATATGAAACGGATGCTCTTTACCAGTTCCTATGCGGCAAAATTTGTGATTCAGAAAGAACGGATGTATACGGAAAATGCGAACCGGGCTCTCAGGGAAGGCGTTATCACTCCGGATAATCTGGAGCCGGATCCGAAGAATCCGATCATAGCATCCTTTTTCAGGAATATAGGCAGAGCTGACAGACTGGGATCCGGCGTGAGAAATCTGTTCAAATACAGTAAGTATTATTCGGGGCAGGATCCAGAGTTTCAGGAAGGGGACGTATTTCGGATCATTGTTCCGCTGGATGAAGAGTACTCTTTTGATTATGGTCTGGATCATGAGGCTGGGGAAATGATTGGCGGTGGGACTGCTGTAAAGACTGACGGTAAAACTACCGATAAAGCCGATATTAAAGATGAAACTACCGATAAAATTGCTGTAAAAACTACCCATAAAGTTGATGTTAAAGGTGAGACTACCGATAAAATTGACTTAAAGACTACCGGAAAAACTGGCGTAATCACTGAAACTACCTATAAAACTGATTTAAAAACTACCGTAAAACCACCGAAAAAATTGACACAAACGGAAGAAAAAATTATTTTTGCTGTGCAGGATAATCCGAATATTACACAATTAGAACTGGCAAAACATATAGGCCTGTCAGTTGATGGGGTTCGATATGCGGTAAAAAATTTAAAAGCAAAAGGAGTGCTAAGCCGGAAAGGATCCAGGAGACGCGGAAGCTGGCTGATTCATTTCGAATAAAGCATACAATTTTTCTCTGCCGACAGGCGCTTAAAAAATAGCTTGCCTGTCGGCAGGAATCACATTTCTTCATTTTCCAATTATATAAAAATTTAATCTTATAAGAGTGGCTGGAAGGCCTACTTAAAAAATTCCTCAATCGGCACGGACAACACCTGAGAAAGTCCATACAATTCGATATCCGTTACGGTCCTGCTCCCGTCCTCTATTCGGGAGACAGAACCGCGGCAGACATAGATTGCCAGCGTCTCCAGTTTGTCTGACAATTGCTGCTGGCTCATACGTCGTTCTTTCCGGAGCATCTTCACTTTTTTTCCAACTAAATTCTTCTGTTTGGTGTCAATGATTCGCGGCATAAAAACTCCTTTCTTGCTTGCAATAGGACACCTTCAATGCTATACTATTTGGAAATAAAAATTGTCCTGTTAAAAGACATTATATGGAATCGGATGACGTAATATGTCATTAACAATGGAATTGAAAATTATTTCAACTGTGACAGAATGTGTCCATGTGTTCCTTTATAATCATTGATAGTGACTGTTCGGAATAGCAGGTTTGCGGCGGAACATCCGCACAGCAGACGGCCTGTGCCGGCGGTCCAGAATACGATAATCTGCAGAAAGATTGCAGGCGGCAGGGTTCCTTGTATACCATAGTATGCAAAAAAGCTGCAAGCTGCATACCTTCTGCATGGCAAAGATTGATAAAAGAATACGAGGAGGCAATACGATGGGAAACGGTACGGAGGATAAGGCAGAACGGATCTTGATGATTTACACGAAGTTAAAGCAGGGGAAAATCATTTATAAGGATACATTGAGTGAAAAATATGGAGTCAGCGCCAGAACGATTCAAAGGGATATTACTGATATTCAGGAATTCCTGCAGAGCCAATTCATGGAAGAGGGAAATATCCAGGAGGTTATATTTGATAAAAGGGCGGGCGGATATCGGCTCCAGATTAAGCGGACCAATGAACTGAATGGGAAAGCGGTTCTGACGGCCTGCAAGATCCTTCTGGAAAGCAGGGCGCTGGCAAAAACGGAAATGCTCCCGATCCTATATAGTCTGACTGCGTTATGCGATACCGATTCGGGGGCGGCGGATGTAAAGGATATGCTCAGCAATGAAATTCAGAATTATACGGAATTGCGGCATGGACAAAAGCTCCTTGATCGGATCTGGGATCTGGAACGGGCTGTGAAAGCGCATAAATATACAGAAGTCACGTACAAGGCTCAGCAGAATCACGGGGAAGCGACAGAGAAAATAAAACCTGTGGGAATTGTGCTGCGGGATTTCTACTTTTATCTGGCAGCTTACGGCGCAGAGGAAGACAGTGAAAAAAACAGTGATCCGAAAAATGCGTTTCCTGTATTTTATCGGGTGGACAAGATTCAGGAATATACGGTAATGGAAGAATATTTCCGTGTTCCGTATGCGGGCAGATATGAGGAGAGTGAGTTCAGAAAACGGATCCCGTTCGTGCAGAGCGGGGCTTTGAGAAAGGTGGAGTTCCAGTATGTTGGAAAAGCATTGGAGTCTGTGCTGGACCGTCTGCCTTCGGCAGCTGTGATACAGAAGGATCAGGACGGATATCTGATCGAAGCGGAAGCGTTCGGGCCGAGGATTGAGAGATGGCTAAAAGGGCAGGGGGACAATGTAAAAAATCTGCAGGTTATATGAAATCGAAATAGGAGAAGGTACGGTGCAAGAAAATAATTGAGTTGGTAGATTGCAATCGTATAATCGGAATAGTTTCTGCATCGTATTTCGTTTTAAATACAATAGGAGGACGCAGGGCGGGAAAGCCCACAGTAGAATTATGGAAGATTTGATCAAAGAGATATACGATAACAAGATGGAAAAAAGTAAATGGAATCGAACAGATCATGAGATTGAAGAGGAAATCCGGGATCTGCTGCAGCATGAAGAGGAGCATCTGCCGCCCAAAGAGTATGAAAAGTGCAGGAACAAGATGTATCAGGCGGCATTTGCAGGAAAAGAGAAAGGATTTGCCGAAGGGTTTCGGTATGGAGTCAGATTGACTGCGGAATGCTTCATTCAGAAGGACGATCCCGGAGAATCCTGACAATCTCCAGAATCTGCTTTTTAGTGCGGTCGGTACAGGAGTGAAGCTCATGTAAGATCTCCTGCTCCAATACAGAAGAGGTCTGGTCGTACTCATCGGCAAGGATGTAGTCGATGGTCGTATCCAGGGCATTGCAGACATGGACCAGGGTGGGGAGAGAGATTTTAACGTGATTGTTTTCAATGTTGCTGATGTGGCTGGTGTTTACGTCAGCGATGTTGGCGACGTATTCCTGGGTAAGGCCTTTGGATAGGCGGATTTCTCGGATTTTTGTGCCGATTCGGGGAAAATTGATTTCTTTCATAGAAAAACCTCATTATAATAAACTTTATTTAATTGTAATATTTATTTAGCTATGATATAATCAGTTATATGTATAAGAATAGTAGTCATGGCAGAAAAATAAGAAGTACTGTAAAGAAAGGATACAAAAATTTGAAGGAACAGGATATTTTTTCAAGTACGCAAATTATTATTTTTAATCCAATTATGAAGGAATCAATTGATACTCGAATAGAATATTTTAGATATCTAAAAAAAATGATTCGTCTTGTAAACGGGAATAGACGGAAGTATACAAAGGCACAGATTAAGTTTTACAAAGATAAGTTATGCGAGGGACAGGAAAAGAAAAATATAAGAAACGCACAAAAGGCTGTATTAAAGTCAAAGTTCCTTTATTTGCTTCCATTTGATCTTACGCTGATGCTTGCACTTGTATTACAAAATGAAGATATGCATAAGATTGCATGCATCTTAAATAAAATTGTTTCGGATTTCCATTTAGCAAAAAAGGATGAGCAAATTCTAAATGTGGAATTTTGTGCAGCATTGGGGGATGAAAAAGCATGGGAAGAACTGATGTGCAGCAAAAAGCTGAAAGGATACACAAAATATCTTGAACAAGTCAAAATCAATACATTTTTTATCAAGAAAAAGCCATATTCCATTTTGATTACTGCAACTATGAGTTCGGGTAAATCAACTTTGATTAATGCGCTTGTTGGGAAAAATATAAGTTTAATGCAAAACATGGCATGTACCAGCAAAATTCATACTATAATTTCTAAACCATTTGAGGATGGAATTACGAGTGAGCATGATCATGATATGTCAATTGATGCGACACGAGAGGAACTGCTTTCAGACAATGAAAATAACAAATCGTCTAAAATTACGGTTGGGACATATTTTAATGGATTTCTAGGCGGAGAAAGAATCATTCTCTATGATTCACCAGGTGTCAATTCCAGTGAAAATATAGAACATATGGAAATAACTCAGAGAATGATTAAAGCCAGAAAATACAGACTTATGCTATACGTACTAAATGCTACTCAGCTTGGGACAACGGACGAAGAGCAGCATCTTGAAATGGTAGCAAAACAAATCGGAAGAACAAAGGTGTTGTTTGTGCTGAATAAAATAGACCACCTTATTTCAGAAGATGACGATATTCCTGATGTGATTTACAGGCAGCAAAAGTTTTTGGCATCAAAGGGATTTGACAATCCAATTGTTTGCCCTGTATCGGCCCGCGCAGCATATCTGGCAAAAAAGAGCCAACAGGAGATATTAAGCAGAATAGAACAGCGTGAATTTGATGATTATATATATAAGTTTGAACAGATAAGTTTATCAGATTATTTTGAAAAGCAGCTGAAATGCCCACATATAGCATTTTCTCATGATGAAGCGCAAAAGCTGTATAGAAATTCTGGTCTTGCGTATGTGGAAAATCTAATAAAAAATATTTTAACAAAGGAGGAAAGACAGATGGCACAGGTATACGTTAAGTACAATCCGTACCGGCTGGAGACTACGTTAAGAGTAAATGGAAGGGAGGTATCTACAGACAGTATACTCCACAAAATAACGAAGGGGAAACGCCTGCAGGAGTGGGTTGGAAATTTCCCTGAAATGCTGCGTGAAGAATTGAATACAGTAGATTTTTCATTAGAATATTGCGGCATGGCGCTTGATTGGGATGATTTTGAAGATGCTTTTGAGCAGGCGCAAAAAGAGGGGATTGTAAAAGTTTCTGACATAAAATATGTTTCAGGTCAAAGTGATGATGATATTAACGAAAAGATTGTAAACGCATTCCAGGATTTGCAGGAGGGCCCGATAGAGGACTTCCGTGATGCAAAATTGCTGAAAGCATTTGAAAATATTAATAATTCTGTATTTCCAATCAATGTGATAGCAACTATGAGCTCTGGTAAGTCTACGCTCATCAATGCATTATTGGGAAAAAAGCTTATGCCTTCTAAGAACGAAGCTTGCACAGCTACGATTACTGAGATTTTAGATGTGGATAGTCCACAGTTTACAGCAGTTGTATATAATGAAAACCATGAAGCCATTCAGAAAGTCTCGGATCTTACATATGATATGATGAACAATCTGAATGAGAATGAAAATGTACATCGTATTTCGGCAGAAGGGGATATTCCTTTTTTAGATTCCAATAGTACGTCGTTGATGCTTGTTGATACTCCCGGACCGAATAATTCGCAAAACCAGGCTCATAAAAATACAACATATAAAGCCATTAACAATGATTCTAACAATTTGATCTTATATGTTTTAAATGGTACTCAGTTAAGTACAAATGATGACGCGGCACTGCTTCAATACGTCGCTGATCAGATTAAAAAGGGAGGAAAGCAGGTTCGAGACCGTTTCCTGTTTGTGATCAACAAAATGGATCAATTCAATCCAGAGGAAGAGGATATAAAAAAATCTATTCTTTCAGCTAAGAGATATTTGGCCTCGTATGGAATCGAAGATCCGCAATTATTTCCGTGTTCGGCATTTACTGCGCTTAATATCAGAACATATTTTTCTGATATTAATATTGACAATCTTACAAGAATAGAGCAAAGAAAACTTCCATTAGCCGCACAGGAGACCTTATCAAAGATTGATAAGTTTGTCTACTATGATTCTATGCACCTTGAGCAATATTCCACATTGTCTCCCAGCGCGCAGCAGGATTTGAACTATCGGTTAAACAAGGCTATTGAGAACAATGACACAAAGGAACAGGCGTTGATTCACTGCGGAATTTATTCGATTGAAGCGGCGATTACTGCTTATGTTAAGAAATATGCCAAGACAAAGAAAATTAAGGATTTGGTTGAGACTTTTCAGGAGGTCTTAGAAAGCAGCGAGATTCTGGTAAAAGCAAAAACAAAAGTCGCTACAGATGCAGAGGCTGCTAAAGAATGCGTGGAGCGTGCAAATGCTGTTAGAAAAAAGATAGCAGATGGTAAAGAAGCGGAGTCGTTTAAACAGAAAATTGCTGCCCTTGATCCCATACCTAAAATAGAGGAAAAAGTAGAACAGCTAAAAGAAAAGGCAACCGCAAAATCAAGCAAGATCTTCAGGCCTTATGGGGAAATTCTGACAAGCCAAGAGGAAGCAAAGAGACTTGTGAATCAGTTCAGTACATCTAGTTCTGATGAAATGGCAGAGTTGACTGCTGGATTGGAGAGCATTATTAATGAGGAGATTGTTAAGACCGGTAAGCGGCTGCTTTTTGAGTATCAGGAAAAGCTTTCAAAATTTGATAAGTCCACTTCTGATGCGCAGTTGGATTTTCAGACTGTTGATCTTATTAGAGGAGAATTGAGTACAATGCGTAAAAATGCAGAGTCTTGGACATCAGATGCTTTTGCGACAGAGACAGTTGAAGATATTGGCGAAACAACCTATGAAGAAAGAGTTTATTATGAAAAAGTCGGAGAGGAGGAAGAAGAGATTATCGTCGGATCTCATGAAGAAAAGATAGGAACAAAAAAAGTCAAAGTAGGATCCCATAAAGAAAAAACCGGAACACGTCAGGTATATAATTCAGAAAAACGTTGGTGGAAAATATTCACACCCAAATATGTTAGTGAAGATGTATATGTGACCGTTAATGACTATAAGGATGAAGATGTATTCGAGACTGTACTTGACTATAAGACTATTATACGTGATGTATTTGACGAGAAGAGAGAAAAGATTGAGAAATTTAGTGTCTCTACTGCCGCAATCCAACAGACTCTGATTGCAAAAATGCGCCGCACTTTGGATGAAGGCACAGAAAAAGCATTGGAATTTGCTTGTGAACAGATAGAGAAGATGAAAAGTCAATTTTCAGGCCTTTTTGCTAAGTTAGATGAAATTATTGCCGCAAAATATGGTGAGCTTGAGCGTTGTGCAAATGATCAGACTGAAAAGGAAGCAACGCTGAAAGAAAATCAGGAAATTCTTAAATGGCTTGAAAACAGTATTGAAGAAATAAATGGAATTCTTGAAATATAACGGAAGGGACAATTATGGATACCAGGATTAAAAATTATGCAGATACCGGAGATTTGAAATCCCTAAAATATGTTTTTGTTGATTCATTAGATGTGGATCCTACATTTGAGAGGTACGAGGAAGAGTATAATTACTGTAAATCTACGCCAGGGCTTCTGGAGCCGCATGTTGAGCTGACTCCTTTTGTTAAGGATAGCTCCAAATGGGATGAAAACTATTGGACGGGATTAAAGGTGGATCTGATAAAAAATTTTTCGGAAGATAGAATGGATCATATGAGAGAAGTGGCCAAGGTTTTTTTGGCGGAAAAATATCAACGGATTCACAGAGAAAGGATGGAAAGGAGAAAATCAGAAGAACCGCAGAAAATAGTTCGTCAGCCAAAAGCAGAAATACTGAGGAATACTCAGAATCAAATGCCCAGACAATCCAGAGAAGAGCAGGAGCAACATATACGTGAAAAAAAGAAGGAGATAGAAGAGCATAATAAAAGGATAGAAGCAGAAGGGCAAATAAATCATATTGAAAAGAAGCGGGAAGAACTGGTAGGGGAGAAGAAAAGTGATCATAAAGTAAAAGATACAAAAGATTCTTCAAAAAAAGCGTTGGGGATTGCGATTGCGGCGGCAATAGCAGTAATCGTGCTCGTAATAATTCTGGTATTGAACTTGCGCAATCCCCTGGAGACGGAGGTATTAATGGAGTTACGCCGCATGATGGTTTGACGGTAACAGAAAATAAGTCAGAAAAACCGAAAGTAATAGCTAAACCTGGAGCTAAACGTAAAGGCAATACGCGGAGGTGGATTTTTTCATCAGCTTTGTTTCATTTCTATATAGTGAAACCATGCGAATGCCTTCATCGAGAAAAAAGGCATAATGCGGTAGATAAGAAAAATTCAGATAATAAAAAGATTGATATTTATAAAAGGGTAGAGCATGATGATGACAAATTGAAGGAATGGGATGAGAGAAGTACACTTAAAGAGGAAGGAAAGACGCGTGGCCGTATAAAATATAATATATATAAGCCTGAGGATAAGTCATTACGTATTTATAAGCTTGTAGAAAAAGGAAGAAATACAGAGCCGATGTACTTTGTCTATGAAAGAGAAGGGCGGTTAACTTAGATTTGAAGTGGAAAGCGAATGAATCAAAGATAGAAATACAGCCAGCAAAGAATACAGAATTTGATAATATGGAGCTGCCACGTACAGTAAGTACAGTTTATGCTGATTCACCCGGTGAATTTAATTTTAGAACCTTGCAGCAAAATCTTCAGAATTGCCTGGCTATTGTAGATAATGAAGTGATGAAAAACTATGTACCTTCACTTCAGAATTGTGATGTTATGCTATTGGATGATACGGAACTTGAAAAACTGCAGCAGATTCAATTTTTTAGAATTTCTGAACTGGTTTATCAGGAAAATGAATTTTCTGTACATAAATTAGCAACGATTTTTAATGCATTATCAAATAAACCCTGCACATTGGTATTGATGATTCGGAGTGATGGACAGGATAATAATTTTTATCTGGGGGTAAGATCCAGAGATATACGATACTCAACGGGAACCATGAGACAGCAGCTTGAACAAAGTCTTCTGGGATTGTTTCCAGGCAGTGATACTGCGGATTATTTCAACGAAGAAATGCAGGAAGACCTGAATAAACTTAATGCGGGTTGTATATCAAGTGTTACGTGTATTGCCGATTATAAGCAAGATAAGGAGTTGGTAGATAATAAAGAATTTATTCAGGGCCTGGAAAAATTTATATACAGTATGCGGGGAAAGTCTTTTACTGCAATCTGT
>NZ_JBQIKP010000022.1:0-68395 GCF_056796775.1 Schaedlerella sp. | reverse complement strand
AAGGAAAACCAGAAAACCGCATACCTTGAGGTAAAAGAATATTTTGCCTGTGAAGAACTCCTGAAAGAAGTTCAGGCAAAGGAGGGGCAGTATTTCAAGGACACCGAAGAAACGACCTACGATATCATCACAAGAGAATACATGATCACAAACGAAATCAAGTGGTTTGAAGGCAGGAAAGACTGGGAAAAACTGACATCCATAGGGTATGAAAGAAAAACGATTTCCAAAAAGGAGACTGGAGAAGAATCCATAGAGGAACGGTATTATCTGTGCAGTATCAAGCCGATCGCAGAATTGTTCGCAATTGTTGCGCATCGGCATTGGCATATCGAAAATGGGCTGCATTGGGTGCTCGATATCGTATTCAAAGAAGATAAACTGCGTTCCAAAGAGAAAAACGGGATACACAATCTTGGCTTGGTCAGAAGGTTTGTCATGTTCATTATAAAGTTGTTGAAAGTTTACTATCATAGGAGCATGAAGCGAATCCGTAACAAAATAGGCAGAAACCTGGAAACGGAGATTCCTGTGATTCTTGTTGTCCTGAAAGTATTATACGATAATGATATGTTGGATGCAATTGACGAACTGGCCAAATAAATGGGCAAATAAGTCCGCCTTACTGTTCGTGCGTTTATTCTGCGTACCGATCAGCCGGAATTGACAGCCTCTTTTTCATAAAAACTGCGCTTGCCCTCATCAGAGATCGTCAAAAGCTCGCAGTAATGGGACCAGGCCAATTTGCCAGACGGTGTCTGGCATTTTTCATACCAGATAGATCGCCCTCATATTTTGAAGATTGGAGCGCGAAAAGCCTTTTCCAAACTCCCTTGTCAGTTCTTTGGAAAGTTATTTTAAGGTCTGCTTTCCATACTCTGCGCGAAGCTGGCTTTGCTGCTCATACTCCACAATAATCCGGCCAATGTTCCAGTAGGTTGTAAGCAGCTCGGTGTTGACCTGTTGAGCGATATTGTTTCTTGCATTTTCCAGTAATTTTCTGATTTCCAAAATCATCGGATTGTTCGGTGATAATTGATAATTCTCCATACTCAGCTTGCTCCCTCCTTGCCTATGGACGATTATACCACGAAGCCGCAAAAAAATAAATGTCCGAAACAAAAGCCAGGTCTGTCAGTAAAAAAGAAAAAGTCGGAGAGAGAAGCGGCGAAGAACGCCGTTCCTCCCTCCGCAGATGGGGCAGATTGTCCGGTCAGGAGAGCTTGGAAAGCTGGGCCAGTATCTTCTGCACACCGTCCCAAAGCAGTTCCTGCCGCTGGGATATATCCTCCAGGTCAGCGTCATAAACCCGCCCGCACTGGTGAAAAAGATAGGCCGAACCACCTACATCGTGCGGATTCATTTCAGCGAGACCAGCACTGAGACCATGAGCGACAAGATCAAGCGTATGCTGAAAAATGAGATACGGCAGATGGGATAAAGCCATCATAAATGAGAAACCGGCAATCTGAAAACAGACCGCCGGTTTCTCCACTGTTAAAAGGTGTAAGGCTTATTCCACCATACCCTCACTTTCTAAAAACTGTGCAACAGTCATACATCTGGGATGTTCCATTTCAAGGCTTAGAAAGTCTTTGTCGCCAGTAAGTATAATATCCACATCAGACACAATGGCAGCATTCAGGATTGGCTGGTCCTTTGCGTCACGTATCAGTTATTCTGCATGGTTTACCGCCGGGATCAGCTCATAAGACATTTCCGCCAGCAGGACTTCCGCATCCGGAAGGAACTTAGGCGCTTTCCGCCCCAGAATATCCCGCAGCTCCGTGATATTGCGGTCACACAGGACCATCTCATGGTTATCGGCCACATGGAGCAGAGCCTGTGCCGGTCTCGACCGTGGGAAAACCAATGCGGAGAAAAGAATGTTTGTATCGACCAATATCCGCATTTTACCGTTCCTTTCCGTAACGAACTTCGTCTACAAGAGCCTGCACATCCTCTTCACTGGAAATACCCATAGCTTCAGCCGCGCCCGAAAAAGCAGACTGCGCTTTACGGATTGCCTGTGCAGAGGCATTGCTTAAGACCACCTCTCCGTCCTGCTTTTGGTAAAACAGAATCTTGTCGCCGGATTTCAGGCCGAGCAGACGGCGGATTTCCACCGGCACAGTAATCTGCCCATTCGCAGAGATTTTTGCTAAATTCATAAAAGCCGCCCTTTCTATTCTTGAAATCTAAAGAAAAATTGAAGTCCACTTTTATTATACCCATTCAAAGCGAAAAGTAAAGCCGTTCACATGGTAAAACATTAGTCAAATGTGAATTTTTTGTTACTATTCACAGTCAGATAAAAACTGTCAATCAGCTTCTTACAAGCTTCGCTTGACGAATCTGACTGCCATTTTTTATCCGACTGTGAATAGTAACAATTTTTTGTGAAATTGATTAAAAAGTCCTTGACGATTTGTCTCCGATCTTGACAATATATTTGTATTCATCCTTTACACAGTCGGCGCCGACACTTTTTGGTATTTATCAGAAATCGCTTCGGAAATCTTATTGCCGGATACGGTCACGGAGGAATTTCCCACCACTCCTTCTCCTTACACACAAGCGGAAACCCTCCCCACCTCATGTACTCCGCCAGGAGCTGGTCATAATCCTCTCTCCATGAAACTGACAAAACTCCTTAAAATTAAAGGGCAGGATCCGAAACGAGACTGTCCGTCCGCTCAAATGCGTCGCCAGTTCCCCGGAAAGCAGGCGGGAATTGGAGCCTGTGATAAAGATGCTGACATCATGGGTCGCCCGGAATGAGTTGACCACCAGCTCAAATTCATTTACATTTTGAATCTCATCAAAAAACAGGTAATGCTTTTCCTGCCGGATCAGCTCGACTCATAAAATGGCCTGATCTCTTTCAAATACAGTTCCCTTTTTACCATTTTCACCGCCTCCTCGTGTTATTGTCAATCCGTACCCGAAGGCATACCCAAGGGCATCCCGTTATAGCCATAATGGGATGCCCTTGGGTATACCTTATAAAATGAAAACCCTTACTCCAATACTTCGAGCACCGGATCCACAACCTCCTGTGTCAGCACATTGATGAATCCCACATCCGTGATCGCGTACACCGGAATCGCCGCAAGACAGATAAAGGAAAGGAACATAAACGGAATCGTGATCGGACAGCCCAGCTCGTGGATGATGCCGTTCAGCTTCCGTTTTTCCTCCGCCAGCTCTTCCCCGGACAGGTCGGAGAGCAGGCCGCAGACCGGATATTCCACCGCGCCCAGGATTTCCCCGTCCTTCACGACTGCCTGGCCGCCGCCGATCTCAATCAGATAATTCACGGCCTTCGCCATATCCTCAAAGTTGGTTCCCATAACGATCACATTGTGGTTGTCATGCCCCACGGAGGACGCGATGGCCCCAGCCTGGAGATGGAACCCTCCCATAAATGCTTTTCCTATATTTCCGTTGATCCCATACCGCTCCACCTGCGCAATGTAGAGCACATCCTGGGAAACGTCGCATTTTACTACGCCGTCTTCCACATCCAGCACTGCCTCCCGGCCCTGGGTGATAGGGATCCACGGAAGCGTATCCATCACCTGCGCCTTCACCTTTTTCGCCCCTTCCGGCGCATAGATCTTGAAGCTGTCCGGCGTGACGGGATTTTTCAAATGGGTCGTATTCAGCAGGCATGGCTTGTGTTCTGCCTTCGGGTAAGAAACCAGACACGTTCCATTGTCCACGATCTGTTTCCCTCCGGAAATGACGCTCAGCACTTCAAACGCCTCTGCTCCGGTGGTGATATTGAGATCCGCCCGTTTTCCCGGCGCCAGTCCGCCCACCTCGTCGTCCAGGTGGAACGCGCGGGCCGCGTTTAAGGAAACCATCTGGATCGCCGTCGCAAAATCGACTCCATTTTTCAGGGCCGCGCGCACCGCGTCATCCAGATGTCCCCGTTCTACCGCGTCTACGGTGTGAAGGTCATCTGTCACGATGCTGACCCGGGAGGTATCCAGCTTCTGTTCCAGGATCGGTTTCAGACAGTCCGCCATATTGCGGGCCGCAGAGCCTTCCCGGATCATCAAATGGCAGCCGTTTCGAAGCCGCGCAAGGGCATCCTCCCCGGATAAGGACTCATGGTCCGTAGTCACGCCTGCCGCCAGACAGGTGTTCAGCGCCGGTCCTTCCATATCCGGCAGATGGCCCTGGCATGTTTTTCCCGGCATCTGGTTCACATGGCCCATGGTCTCCATCAGATCCGGGAACCCATTCAGGATATAGGGGCCTACCACCTCCGAAATGCCGACCGCATCCTTCCTCTCCAGAGCCATTTTGATGATCTCCGGATCAAAATGCCCGCCGCTGGTCTCCAGGTTCGGCGCAAAGGGCACATGGGACGGAACCACAAAATAAATCTTCAGGTCCGTCGCTTCCGCTTCCTCCAGGACCGCCTCAATCCCTTCCAGGCCTGCCACCACCCCGATCTCGTGGAGGTCCGTCATGACCGCGGTGGTACCGTGCTTCAATACCAGCTCCGCAAAGGAGCGGATTGACAGGCTGGTGCTCTCCGGGTGAATATGTCCGTCTATAAATCCGGGTGTGATATAATTGCCGCCCGCATCGATCACCTTCGTGCCCTCGCCGATGGCATAATCCACGTCGCCGACCGCCGCGATCCGGTCTCCGCTGATGGCTACGCCGCCTTCATAAATTTCCTTCGTATATACATTGACCAGTTTCCCGTTTTTGACTACAATATCCGCCGGAGCCTGTCCGCCTGCTGTTGCCAATAATTTTTTATCCATTGTTTTTATTCTCCTTTTACCTGAATGCTTCCTTCTATGAAATATATTTATGTCCGATGAAATATACTCACGTCTGATGAAATACCACAGTTCAGATCCGTCACCGGGAAGCGCTCCGGCAGCACGATGCCTGCCCTCTTGTAAATCGCTTTGCTCCGCTCCTGTGCTTCTTTCAGGATTGCCTCCTCATCCAGTGTCTGAATCTTCCGCTCCTTCATCAGCCATTTTCCATCGCACATCGTACTCTCAATATTGGAGGAATGCATGGCCGTCACAAGCGCGGCGATGCGGTCATTGACCGGCATCATGGACGGGCCGTGGGGATTGATCACGATCAGATCCGCCTTCTTACCCGGCTCCAGGCTTCCGTAGACCTCCTCATCCAGCAGCGCCCGGGCTCCGTTTTTCGTCGCCATGCACAAAATGTCCTCTGAGGGCACCACGGTAGAATCCAGCCGCCATCCCTTATGGATCAGCGATGTGAGCCACATTTCATCCACCATGTCCATCCGGTTGCTGGAAGACGCGCCATCCGTGCCGATGGACACGCACACCTTCTTTCTCAGCATCTGCGGGATCTTCGCGAATCCCAGGACGCGCATGGCCGATGCCGGATTATGGGAAACTTTCACGTCATATTTCTTGAACAGATCGATCTCCTCGTTGGTCAACCAGACTGTGTGGACTGCCAGCAGGTTTTTGTCCAGCACGCCCAGCTTATGAAGATGCGTCACCGTCGGCTCGCCGTAAACCGCCTGGGTATACTCAATCTCGGACTTGGCCTCCGCCACATGCATATGCACGCCCACGCCGTACTTGTCCGCCAGCTCCTTCGTCTTTACGATCAGGGCATCCGTATTGTTGAATATGGTGCGCAGGCCAAACCACACCTGCACCCTTCCGTCCGCGGTATTATGGTATTTGTTCAGGTCGTCGATCTGCTGGTCCAGCTCCTCCTCCATGGTCCTCTGCCAGATCTCGGGGAGCCCTTCCCCACAGTCCATCACAGATTTTGCCAGCTTCGCGCGGAGCCCGGCCTCTGTCACCGCCTTTGCCATACCGCTGACGAACTGCCCGCCCGGCTCCGCGAAGCTGGTCACTCCGGCCCGGATCTGCTCCAGGCAGCACATCAGCGTGGATACATAGGAATCCTCCTCGGTCATATTGCTCTCGAAGGGCCACATCCGCTTGTGCAGCCAGGTCATAAAATCCACATCATCCCCGACGCCCCGGCTGATCTGCTGGGACGTATGTACATGCGTGTTCACAAACCCCGGAAGCAGGTACTTTCCGCACAGGTCGATGATCTCCGCGTCCCCGCGGACCTGCTGCTCATCCACGGTTCCTACGGCGCAGATCTGATTTCCTTCCACCAGCAGGCTCCCATGGGCATACACCTGGTTCGACGCATTCATCGTGAGAATATATCCATTCTTAAAGTAAATTTGTCTGGAATCTTCCAATGATGCCACCTCCTTTTCTCATAATTCTATTGTTCATTGTAACGAACAGTGTTCGATTTGTCAATCCATGTTACTGGTCGCTTCGAGACCAAAATATACCTTGCTCCGTTTCAAAATTGAATAAATTTCATTTTTCACTTCCAATTTTCCTCAAACCTTGGTATACTTGAGGTTAATTTGCGATAACTGTTCCATACGAAAATGTGCGTTTACCGCGCTGGTCTATATTCCGTTACAATCCAGGCTAAACATATGTCACTGCCGCGCAGTGCCGTATGAAAGCGCAACCATTATGCAGCAATCTGCCGCCGACACAATGATACCCGCCAATCCCATCCACACAGAATTTATCAGGAGGCCCCATACATGGATTTAAACAAAATCGGAAAAACCCTCAAGGAGCATCGTCTGGGACAGAATTTGTCAATCCGCGATCTGTCCAACATGTCAAATGTGGCGGCGAGTACCATCAGCCAGAATAAACTTCCCCGCAGCAAGCTACGGGGTATTAGCCTGGACCTCGCTTCGCTCGGCATTTTTGTAAAACGCAGCAAGCTGCGGGGAATCAGACCCGTGAGTGATTGAAACCGGCAAAACCTCCCCCAACCTGCTCACCTTAAAGTCCATATGCGACGCCCTCAACCTCCCGGTCTTTTCGCTGTTTCTGGAAGAGGATGACGAGCAGGTCCAGCTGGTGCGTCATATGGACCAGAAGTCATTTGTCCGCAATATGAGCAATGGGAAATCCCTGATCGAATCCCTGATCATCCAGGGAAAAAATGAGATGTACGCGGCAACCGTCACTGTGCCCTCCCATGCAGATTCCGGGGAGTACGCCCACCATGGCGGGGAAGAGTTCGTGTATGTGCTGTATGGGAGTGTGATATTTGATATGGAAAATAGAGGAACCTATGAGCTGAACGAACACGATACGCTGTATTACCCCAACTATATCGGCCACCGCTGGAGCAATATAACAGACGAGGAGGCGAAGATCCTGATGGTCTCCACCTCCCCGTATACGTTCTAACCTGGTTGAAGCTGACGACATTAGATATGATTGTCAGCTTTGTTCTAAATAAAGGGTTATACATTTTGCAAATATTACCGGCTTATCCAAAACACCCATTAGCCCCTTCATCTTTCACAGCCCGGCCGTCTCACAAGCTCCCTTTTTCACGCTCCGGCAAAAGCGCCGCCTTGGCCGCGTCAGCCGTGGCTTCCCTGACCATATCCTCATCCATCTGCGCAAGCGCTTCGCTCAGCAGCTCCCGCTCTCCTGTCAGCGTAAACCGGATTCCCTTCCCGGAGCCCGGCGTGCCGCCGTTTGGCGGTTTTTCCGAATCCTCCTGATCTCATTTCTGTTCCGGCACCGCAGCCCTGATCCGGGATTTACACACTATGGAACCCTTTCCCAATGATCTCACTTGTATTGGAAATCAATATGAACGCGGAAGGATCTTCTTTTTTAATAAAATTCCTCAGCAGCACGGCCTGATGCCGGTTCAGCGCGGTAAAGATGATATACTTCTGAGATCCGGTAAAGGCCCCCTGCCCGTCGCAGATCGTGGCGCTGCGGTTCAGCTCATGTACGATAAAATCACAGATTGGCTCCGGCCTGCTGCAGAATACGTTAAAATATTTGGACAGGTTCAGGCTTTCGATAAAGTTGTCCACCAGCACGGAGCGGAACGCCAGTCCCAGGCAGGAGTACAGTCCCACCTCCACGTCAAACACAAAGAATCCGGCTACCGTGATCGCCACATCGGACAGCATCAGCGCCCGGCCGATGTCGATGCTGGAATACTTTTTCAGGATCATGGCTACGATATCCGTGCCGCCGCTGGAAGCACCGATATTGAACAGCACTGCGGATCCAAAAGCAGGAAGCACGATCGCGAAAATCACCTCCAGCAAAGGTTCGTTCGTAAAAGGCTGATGCATGGGCCAGATCCTTTCAAACAAAGACAGCAGGACCGAAAGCAGTACGCTGCAGTAAGCGGTCTTCGCCACGAACTTTCGCCCCAGGATCAAGGCTCCCAGCACCAGCAGGATCATGTTTGCCGCAAAAGAAAAATCCGACGCGGAGATCAGCCCGGATTTTGCAACAAGGACAGCGAGACCCGTGATCCCGCCGAATGTAAAGTTATTGGTAAACTTAAAAAAATAAATCCCTACGGCCATGATCAGGGTGGCCGCTGTCATCATAAAGAAGCTGTGTATTTTCGTTTTCATTTGTTTTTTCCTCCGTATCGCATTGTAACGCCGCAGTCCCGGAAAGTCAACTATTTGTAGATAGTAACAACGATTTCAGGTATTGACTTTTAGAAATATCATATTTATAATAGTAATAATTACTAATATTATATTTTCATAGGAGGAAAAAAACATGGCAAACAATAAATATGCTGGAACACAGACGGAGAAAAACCTGGAGGCCGCGTTTGCAGGAGAGTCTCAGGCAAGGAACAAGTACACCTATTTTGCGTCCAAAGCGAAAAAGGAAGGCTTTGAACAGATCGCGGCTCTTTTCCTGAAAACAGCGGATAATGAAAAAGAGCATGCAAAAATGTGGTTCAAGGAGCTCAGCGGGCTCGGCGATACCGCCGAAAATCTTGCTCAGGCCGCAGACGGTGAGAATTACGAATGGACCGATATGTATGCAGGCTTTGCAGAGACCGCGGAGAAGGAGGGCTTCCCGGAGCTTGCGGAAAAGTTCCGTATGGTAGCCGCTATCGAGAAGCATCACGAAGAGCGTTACCGTGCCCTCCTGAAAAATGTAGAGATGCGGGAGGTCTTTAAAAAGAGCGAGATCAAGGTGTGGGAATGCCGGAACTGCGGACATATCCTCGTCGGAACGGACGCTCCCCAGGTATGTCCGGTCTGTGCGCATCCGCAGTCCTATTTTGAGGTCAATGCGGCGAATTACTGATTTTGCTCTAAAAAACGAACAAGGAGGATCCCTGCTCATGATCCATTACAGGGCTTTATCTGAACAGGAACTTTGCCGGGAGCTATTTCAGGATTTTATCCGGCATCAGACCGTCACAAAATGCTGGCGGAAAGAGAACAGCGGATGGGTGATCAAGGATGCGCCTTTTATTGATGATTGGACAGAAAGCGATTATGACTTCCTGATCTCCTGCCTGAAAAATACAGTATCTTCCGGCGGCTTTGTGTATGCGGCGTTCAGCGGCCGTTCCCTCAAGGGGTTTGCCTCCGTTGAAGCCGGCCTGTTCGGCAGCAGACACCAATATCTTGACCTGACAAGCCTTCATGTCTCAGAAGACCTGCGCGGTTCCGGAATCGGAACGGCACTCTTCTGCGCGGCAAAGGAATGGGCCAGGAAGCACGGGGCGGAAAAATTATACATTTCCGCCCACTCCGCCGTGGAAACACAGGCATTTTATCAAAGAATGGGATGCGTCGACACAAAAGAAATCCAGAACGAGCATACGGATGCAGAGCCCTTTGACCGTCAGCTGGAATGCCGGGTGTAGGTTGCTGTTCCGTCCGGCGGTTTCTTCCTGATTTCATGATTACTCGTCAAACGCCTTCCATTGTCCATACTTTGATAAACCTATGCGTAGTTACAGGTCACACCTTCACCAGGCGTGACATGTAACTATGCGTACTATTTTACCCTGGCCCGTAAGTTTTTTAATATTGTAAAACAATTTCAGAAGGTCTATAATAAATTGCATACTCTCAGCAAAGCGAGGTTTCTCCTATGGCATCTATTTTAATCGCAGAAGATGAAAAAAACATGCAGGATATCATTGCAGAATATATGAGAAAGGGCGGCCACACCTGCCTGACCGCGGATGACGGGGTGGACGCCATGATGCTGCTGAAAAGCACCCCCGCGGACCTTCTGATCCTGGATGTCATGATGCCCCACCTGGACGGCTTTTCGGTATGCCGGCTGGCCCGCGAGATGGGCAATGTGCCGGTGATCCTGCTGACCGCCAAAAGCAGCGAGGAGGATAAGCTGAAGGGCTACGAATACGGCGCGGACGATTATATGACAAAGCCGTTCAGCCCCAGAGTCCTGCTGGCAAAGGTCAACGCCCTGCTGCGCCGGACCTCCTCCGCTCCCCTGGGCACCCTCTGCGCCGGCAAGCTCGCCCTCCATCCCGCATCCCACAAGGTGTACGCGGACGGGCAGGAGGTCATGCTCACCCACAAGGAATACGAATTGCTCCATTTCTTCATGACCAACCCCGGCCAGCTCTTCAGCCGCGACCAGCTCCTGAACCGGATCTGGGGCTATGAATTCGAAGGAACCACCCGCACGGTGGATGCCCACATCAAAAATCTCCGCCAGAAGCTGGGCAGCGAAGGGAAATACATCGTCACCCTGATCCGCTCCGGCTACAAATTCGAGGTGCCCGTATGAATCTGAAAGAACTCTTTTCCCTCCGCACGGTCCGTAAAAAGATCATCATGACCTCCAAGCTGGCCGGCGCTGTACTGATCGCTTCTTACATATTTTCCATCCATGCATCCGCCGAGCCGGACGTATCCCTTCTGATCTGGCTCGCATTCGTGATTCCCCTGATCCTGGCAGTGGATTTTCTGATGGGGCGCTTTCTCTCCGATCCGGTCTCCCGGCTCAACGAAGCGGCCAGGCGTCTGGCAGATCTGGATTTTTCAGACCCCTGCCGGATCACCTCGGAGGATGAATTCGGGGAGCTCTCCGCCAGCCTCTGCCGAATGTCCGAAAACCTGCAGCAGACGCTGGCGCGCCTGGAAAGCGCAAATTCACAGCTGGAGGACTCCAATTTACAGCTGGAGGATACCAACGCACGCCTCGAAGACGCCAATTCACAGCTGGAGGATACCAACGCACGCCTCGAAGACGCCAATTTGCGACTGGAGGATACCAACGCGCGCCTCGAAGACGCCAATTCGCAGCTGGAGGATGCCAACGCGCGCCTCGCAGCCGATGTGGTAGAGAAGCAGCGCCTTCTTGCGGAGCGCAAGGATCTGACCGACAGCCTGTCCCATGAAATGAAAACGCCTGTGGGAGTCATCCGCGCGTATGCGGAAGGAATCCAGGACGAGACCGATGAGGCAATGCGGCAGCGGTACACCGACATCATCATTTCCGAGACCGAACGTATGAGCGACCTGATCACCACCCTGCTGGATCTGTCGGCGCTGGAAAGCGGCGCTTCTGAGCTTGTAATGGAAACCTTTGATTTTGTGGAACTGGTAGAAACCGCGGCCGGCCGCCTGCTGACCGACATTCCGGATGCGGATTTCCAGTTGGAGTATGAACTGCCGGAGGAGAAGATTTTTGTAAAGACCGACCGAAAACGCATGGAGCAGGTGCTGGACAATCTGATCCTGAACGCCCGGAAACATGTATGTCCTGGCGGCAGGCTGGAGCTGTCCCTGACCATGCGCGGGGAGCTCCTGCATTTCTCCGTCCTCAACGAGGGAAGCCCGATCCCGGAGGAAATACTGCCCAGGATCTGGACGAAGTTTTACCGCAATCCGGATGCCGAATATCACGGCTCCGGACTGGGGCTGTCCATTGTGGCACAGATTCTGTCCATGCAGGGCCTGGATTACGGGGTAAAAAATATGCCGGACGGAGTGATGTTCTACTTCTCCATACCCGGCACATACATTTCCTTCCTAGAACACCGCTCGTCGCTATGATCTCCCGGCCTGCGGCCTGCGGCTGATCCCCACCGCCGCCACCAACAATACCGGAAATACGATCGCGGCCAAGATCCCTTTTTTCAGGTCGTCCGAGGCCATGCTGGAAACATAGCCCACCAGCGTCGGGCCGCCCGAACAGCCCAGATCCCCCGCCAGCGCCAGCAGCGCAAACATGGCCGTCCCGCCGTTTCGGATCAGCGCGGCCGCCTTGCTGAAGCTCCCCGGCCACATGATCCCCACCGACAATCCACAGACCGCGCAGCCCACGAGGGACAGGAACGGGGAGGGTGAAAGGGAGATGCACAGGTACGACATCACGCAGAGGATCCCGCTCCCGGCCATGAACCGGTCCAGGTCGATCCTGTCTCCGAATTTTCCGTAGAAGGCCCTTGCGCTTCCCATCAGCACGGCAAATGCCATCGGGCCCGCAAGGTCTCCCACTGTCTTGCTCACGCCCAGCCCCCTCTCGGCAAAGGTAGACGCCCACTGGCTCACCGCCTGCTCGCTTGCGCCCGCGCACATCATCATGAGCATCATCACCCAGAACACTTTATTTCGGAAGAGCTCCGCCATCGTCATTCCGGTCTCCCCTTCTTCCACAAGCGGCGCGATTGGCGCCCTGGCAAAAATAAATGCATTCACAACGGGAACGATCACCCAGATCACGGTCAAAATCTTCCAGTTTCCAATCCCAAACACCCGGAAAAACAGAGTGGACAACAGTACGACCCCCACATGCCCCCAGCAGTAGAAGGAATGGAGCAGGCTCATCGCCTTTTCCTTATTGTCCGTGGGGCAGCTCTCCACGATGGGGCTGACCAGCACCTCCAAAAGCCCGCCCCCAAGGGCGTAGACCGTCACCGAGATCAGCAGCCCCGCATAAGCATTTGGCAGGATTTCCGGGAGTACGGCAAGACCCAGCAGCCCCGCCGCGGCGAAAATATGCGCCAGCATGATGGACACCCGGTATCCGATCCTGTCCACAAAGCCCGCAGACAGCAGGTCCACCATCAGCTGAACCCCGAAGTTAAATGTGATCAGTATGGTGATCCGGCTCAGCGGGATCTGATAAGTACTCTCGAAGGTCAAAAACAGCAGCGGGACAAAATTATTGATGATCGCCTGTACGATATATCCCACAAAGCATGCATAGATGGTCTTCTGGTATTTCTCATTCATGGGCAGCACTCCTTCGTATGATTTTCAAATTCATGTGTTTCTCCTGTCCAGAATCTGTCTGAGGATTCACAGTCTCTACATTATACCATTATTTCAACTAGATGCAATTCCATTTTCGCATATTTTACCCCCGCTTCACCTCCCCTTCACACGGATTTTACACCAGTCCCCTATACTTCCCTCAGATACAATCAATTCATGCGCAAAAGCAAATTCATTAGGAACTGTTCAGAAATAACTTGTGCAGATGGCGCAGCATATGAAGATTTAGACGAGCAATATGCACAAGTTATTTACAGACAGTTCCTTACAGCAAAGGAGGATGACAACATGTTTTTAGGATTGGAATGGTATTGGTGGCTGGTGATCCTGGCAGTTCTGGCTGTCCTGCTGCCGGTCAAGGTAAAATTCATGAAATGGTGGAGTCGGCGGACCGGGGAAAAGAAAAACAGCCGGCGCGGAAAATGGGGGGATGAGGAATGATCGAAGTAAAGAACCTGACCTTTTCCTATAGGAAAGACAAGCAAGCCCTCCACGGCCTGGATTTTTCGGTCGGAGAAGGCGAGATCTTCGGATTTCTGGGGCCCAACGGCTCCGGAAAGTCCACCACACAGAAGATCCTCACCGGAATCCTGAAGGGCTTCGGCGGCAAAGTCACCGTACACGGAAGGGATATCTCTGCCGTCCGGACCCGGGATTTTTTCCGGGAGATCGGTGTGCTCTTTGAGTTTCCCTATCTGTACGCCAATCTCAGCGCCCTCGATAACCTGAATTATTTTTCTTCCTTCTATCCCCCGGAGCAGATCCGGGATCCCGAGGAATTGCTGGAAATGCTGGAATTCAAACGGGATTTTCTGAAAAAACCCGTGTCCTCCTACTCCAAAGGGATGCGGCAGCGGGTGAGCATGGCCCGGGCGCTGATCAGCAGTCCGAAGCTTTTATTTCTGGATGAACCGATCAGCGGCCTGGATCCATCCGGCGCCGTGCTGTTCCGGAAGATCATTGAGGATGAGAGAAAGAAGGGTACCACGGTATTTCTCACCACTCACAATATGGTGGACGCGGACCTGCTGTGCGACCGGGTCGCATTTATTTCCAACGGGCAGATCGCCGCGCTGGATACCCCTAAAAATCTGAAGGAGCAGAACAGCACCCGCAGAGTCGTGGTGGAATATCTGCAGGCCTCCCGTCCCGGCCCAGAGTCTGAGGGAAAGGCCTGGGAGCCCTGCGCTGAAAAGCGGCTCACAAAAATCCTGGAGATCGGGGAACTGGAAGCCGGATTTTCCTTTCCCCATGGGGAGATCCTCAGCGTGCATTCCCAGGAACCCACCTTGGAGGATGTGTTCATCCGGTACACAGGAAGGGGGCTTGACTGATGAAGCTTACGTTTTTCACACTGCTGAAAAAGGATTTCCGGCTCATGCTGGCCGCCAGGTTTTTCCTGCTGGCCGCCGGCTCCCTGGCGCTCTACTCCTGCTATATCAATTTTGTGTACGTGAAGCTGGACGATGAAATGTTTCCGGTCTGCTGCTTTGACCCGGACGGTCGGCTGGAAGGTACGGCGGATCCTGTGATAAATGTAAATACAATCGAGGAGCTGACAGCTGCCTGCGGAGACGGACTCTCTGTCGGGATCGACCTTTCCGGGGAAACGCCCCGAATCCAGATGGTATCCTGCGGGATAGAAACCCTCGACAACCTGCGGGCAGCCTGCGCGGCATCGTATCTCACATCCTGCGAAATAAACTCCAAAGCGTCATGGGCATCATCCGCCGAATTGCGCTCCGGGGCATCATTGCCCACTGCGGATTCCGGCTCCTTCCCCCCTGCCGCCCGCATCGGCACGGATGACAGGGAGATGAAGGGCCGCCGGGAGATCACCGCCGAATTTTTGTTCTTTGAACTGGCGGCGGTGGGGTTTTTAGGGCTGGCAGCAATGCTGTTCAAGGAGAAGGACATGGGCGCCATCCGCATCCACGCCGTCCTCCCGGTGTCCGGAACTGCCTTCCTCCTGTCCAAGCTGGCGCTGATCCTGCTGGCAGACCTGGCATTTTCCGCACTGCTGACCCTGATCAATGTGGGATTCGTAGAAGGGCTGGCCGTGCTCCCCTCCGTCCTCCTCCAGGCCGGGATCCTCTCCCTGCTGATGGCCCTGGTGGGATTTTTCTGCGCCGTTGTACTGCCGGATTTCAAACAATTCTCACTGCTGTACCTGGTGCTGGCAGTATTTATCACGACCCCCGTATTCCTGGCGGGGCAGTTAGGGATCGAAGCAGGCTGGATCAAATTTCATCCCATGTACCATCTGTTTCTTGCCATGAAGCGCGCCTATTTTGAGATTCCAAATACCAGCTTGCTCTATTACGCCGCCTGTGGGGCCTCCATTTTCCTGCTGTTTCTGCTGGCCGGATGGGGACTGCGGCGCGAAATGGCGCGGGAAGGATAAGGATCCGTTCCATCTCCCCCGCGGCACGGGCATATATCAAAATGAACTCCCCCGCCGCAAGCGGCGGGAAATTAGACACTAAGAGATGAAAAAAGGAGGAATCACAAACCATGAACTGGAATGCCCTGAAATATCAATTAAAAGCCGTCCGCCGCGACAAGCTGTGCATCCTGACATTTTTGCTGCCCATCGCGGTGGGGCTGGCGCTGAATCTCCTGTCTGATCTGAACCTGTCCTCCGCAGCGGAGCCCTCCTTCGGCATCCTGCAGGATGACCTGGCCCCGGAAGCCGCCGCATGGCTCCAAAAGCACGGTGCCGTCACGGCATACGACACCCTGGGAAGCCTGGAAGCGGCCGTCAGGGAGCCTTCCACACAGACCATCGGAGTCCTGTCCGACGGCTCCGGCATCCGGGCCATCCGGGCCGGCGATGAAATGACGAGAACGGCGGTCACGGCGGACCTGCTCCCCAGGCTTTACGCGGACCGCGGCCTGATGGCCCGGTACGAGGTCACACGGCTGCCCTCCGCAGCGGACAGTGACATGATGAAGCACCTTCTGATCGTGATCACCATGGTCACGGCCATGTTCATGGGCTGCACCTTCAACGCCATGAATATCATCAGTGAGAAGGAGGACGGGATCCTCAGCATCAACCAGGTCCTGCCCCTGACGAAGGCCCGGTACACCCTGCAGAAGCTCACCGTCGGCTTCCTCGGCGGAACCATTTCCGCCGCCGTCACCGCCCTCATCTGCATGAGGCTTACCGCCGGGCAGCTCGTTCCTCTGCTGCTTCTGATCCTCCTGTCCGCATTTATCGCGGCTCTGAGCGGACTTTTTATCGCAGGCTTTTCCGAAAGCCTGATGGTGGGGATCATGTACATCAAGCTCGTCATGATCCTCTTCCTCGCCCCGCCCATCCTGTTCTACCTGCTCCTCCCGGCCGGCGGAGCCCTGCGCGCGCTGACCTATCTGCTGCCCTCCAGCGCCACCTTCTATGGACTGATGAAGCTCCTGAATGGAAGCGGCAGCCTGGGAAATGAGCTGGCAGTCCTGGCGGCGCACTGCGCGGTATGGTTCCTGCTGTACGCGTGTGTGTCGCTGGGACGCCGGAAAAGCCTGACATAACAAAGCAAGCGGATTGGTTCTGCTCCTCTGCCAGCGTCGCCGCCACGCCGGAACGGCCTCAAATGACGAAGCACGCGGATATCAAAATACGTCTTACGATATCCGCATGCCTCTCTTCTATATACTGTATTTCTCAATCAGGCACTGGTGTCTGGTATCCTTTTTTGAATAATTGATCCCCACCAAAAGGATCTCACCCGTATACCGCTCCAATGCCGCGGCATACTTCCTGTCCTTGATCTGGCTGATGGCCGCATCCGCTGACTTGTTCCATTTCAGCTCAACCAGCAATGCCGGCAGCTCCGGATATTCCTTCCGCGGCAGGAACACCAGATCTGCGAATCCCCGCCCTGCCGGCAGCTCCCTGACCGGCTTGAAATAATAGTTCATAGCTCCAAGGTACGCGATGCTCAGCACGCTGCTCAGGGAATTTTCATTATTATACTGGATATTCGAGGCATAACCCATGTGGATCTCCTCAATGATATCCGCTACGGCCGCGCAATCCATTTCCAGGGTCGCATCCAACAGTTCCTCCGACTTCATCCTTATTCCGGAAGGTCACCATATCATTTTGATAAGACGTCGTTTTTACCCTCACAGACTCGCCGGCCAGCATCGTGATCACAGCCGTTCTCAGCCCGTCAAAATCCATATTGATCAATGGCCGGATGGATTCAAAGGTTCCGGTCATGGACCAGTAGCTCCGGAACTCCCCCCACATCATACAGCCCAGAACTGCTTTTGGATTATATACATGCTCCTTTCCAAGGAGATAACCGTCATACCAGCGTTTCGTCTCTTCAAAATCCCTTCCGTACCGGCCGCACAGACTTTTTACCTCTTCTTCCGTAAATCCAATATATGGCGCAAATATTTTTGCGTCCAGCATGGTAAATTCATCAAAATCATTTAAGGCGGACTGTGTACGGATCTTCTTGATGGGCAAAATCCCTGTCAGATACGCGAGATGGATAAACTCCGTTGAATTTGCCCCTTTAAACAGTCCCCGCAATTCTTCGATCACATTTTTTTCAATATAGGAAACCGTTTTATCCCCGGATTTTACACTGGTGAGGCACCACTGCACATCAATGCGTATCACATCATATCGGTTCAAATGCCTCCGGAAGCTGTCATGCGCACTGATCTTCCTGCCCTGGAAGAAACCTTCCAAAACAAATCCTGATCACCTACCGCCCTCTCTTATACTCCAGAATGGTCTCCGCGATCCGTGTATAATCCCGCTCGAACAGCTCCTCGCTGACCTGCCTGCGCAGGATCTCCTCCGGGACGCCGAGCAGGATCTTCTCTGTCACAAACTGCTTGCTCCGCTGCCGGTATCCGGGCAGACGGTTCAGCTCCTGGATGTGCGCCAGCTCCGGCCGCCACAGAAGGCTCAGCTGCTTCTTCCGGTTCACCTTCGGATTCTCCTTCGGCCTGCGCAAGATATAAAAGTCCGCCTCCCCGTCCACCTGCTCCACGGTGATGATCCCCCACCACTCTGGAACATGCTCCTCAATATGCATGGCATGGCTTACCCCCGCCGCCACATAATTATAGTCAAAATACTGATCATAATCCTTCACCTGCCGCGTAAGCCTGGCATAGGTGTCCGCGTCGCTCTTGATCTCGATCCCCACAAGCGCAGACGGAAGGACCATCACGATATCCGCCCGTGACCTTCCCATCTGCTTCTCCTCCAAAATCCTCATTTTACCGTAATACGCTTCCAGAAAATCAAAAAGCGGCTCACGGATGTCTTTATCGTACAGCATCTTTTCACCTGTCCCTGAATCGCTGGTAAAATTTCTCGGCTCCGCGGTTCTCTAATGACGTTCTTTATTCTTATTTCTATCTTCGTACAATCATGAGATAGCTTATATCTTTTAAATTATGATATTTGTCTTCCATAGCGATACCTCGAAAAGGATATAAAAATACAAAATGTCGGGATTTGATACAGTATTAAATATATATATCAAAGTTTTGTCATCGTTATATTTTACATTAAAGTTTATATTTTGTCTAGGTACAGAGACAGCCGGCTGCTGATCAAAAAAGAAGGACGGTTACTGTGAGCGCCCGGTCAGGGTGTGAGCAGTAACGAAGGACGAGGAGGATGGATGCTGACAACATTCATCTCACTCCCTTTGTGCAATGTGCTGTTTTTTTTACATTTTTATTGTCTATATTGATGCATTTACAATAATTTATTTTTATGCTACAATTTTCTTAAGGTAATACCTATTACATATTACTTTTTTCACACATATGGAAGATACAGGTCAAAAGAAAGGAATGAGGAACATCATGTACAAAGAACACGAATACTATCTGAAACGCTGCATCGAAATCTCAAAACGCTCCCGGGAAGCAGGCAATACCCCCTTCGGGGCGATCCTGGTAGACGCGGAGGGCAATATCCTGCTGGAGCAGGAGAATGTGGAGATCTCCACAAAAAAATGTACCGGCCACGCGGAAACGCAGCTGGTCGAACGTGCCTCCGTTCTGTATGAAAAGGATTTCTTATGGAACTGCACGCTGTACTCCACCGCAGAGCCCTGCGCCATGTGCTCCGGGGCCATTTACTGGGGCAATATCGGACGGGTCGTCTATGCCATGACCGAGCGAGAGCTGCTTTCCCTGACCGGCTCCGATGAGCAGAATCCCACCTTCGACCTTCCCTGCAGAGAGGTCTTTGCAAAGGGACAGAAGGACATCCAGGTGGTCGGACCTTTCCCGGAGATCGCTCCGCTGGCCGCAGAAGTACACGAGGGATACTGGAATCAATAGCCGTCCGCCGCGCGAAACTCTCCCCGGAGAGTTCCGCGTATGCCATTCGGCTGTTTTACAAGGTATACCCAAGGGCATCCCATTATGGCCATCCGGCCGTTTTACAAGGTATAAAATAAGGAGATACAAATGGAAAAAAATCAAGCACAACAACAAGATACCGAATTTTCGCTCTCCGCCGTACCGGAGAGTGAACGGAAAAGTTATTTCAGCCTGACCATCGTCTGGACCGGCTTCGTATTTGTCATCACCAGCATGATGGCAGGGGGCGGGCTTTCCGCCGGGCTGGATTTTAAAATGATCCTGGTTGCGGTCCTCCTGGGAAATGTCTTCCTGAGCGCTATCGCGATCCTGGTCAGCATCATCGCCAGCAAGACCGGACTGACCTTTGCGCTGATGACACGCTACAGCTTCGGAGAAAAGGGCTCCCGAATCGCGTCTATGTTTGTGCCCATCGTAAATATCGGCTGGTACACCATTCAGGCCGCTACCTACGGACATTTTATCGCGCAGGCATTCGGCTTCGGAGACATTGCGGAGCTGATCTGCATGGCAGTCAGCGCAGTAGTGATGGGAATCTTTGCAATGAAGGGGATCAAAGCCATCAGCATCCTGGGATACATCGCGATCCCCGCGATCATCTTCCTGTCGATGGCCACCTCCATCCGTGCCGTAGGCATGATCGGTCTGGACGGGCTTTGGAATTATACACCGGAGGGGCACATTACGTTATCCAGCGGGATCACCGTCGTGATCGGAACCTGGATCCTGTCCACCTCCACCTGCATCGCGGACATCATGCGCTACGCGAAATCCACAAAGGAAGCCATCGCGGCGACCCTGACCGGACTGCTTGGCGGAAATATTTTCATGATCCTCTGCGGGACCATCACCTCCGTTGCGGTAGGCGACAGCGACCTGACAAATGTGCTGCTGTCCATGGGTCTTCTGGTTCCGTGCCTGATCCTGATGACAACCAACATTTTTACCACAAATGCGTCGAACCTGTATTCCACATCCCTGAACCTATCCAATGCATTTCACATGGACCGTCAGAAGATTATTGTGGTACTGCTTGCCATCTCCGCGCTTGCTACACTGTGCAGGCCCTACCAGGTCGGATTTCTGTTTTCCTTCCTGGACCTGCTGGGAACCATCGTACCTCCGCTTCCAGGCATCATCCTTGCAGATTACTTCATCATCCACAAGGGAGAGTACAAGGATCTGGGCAGTGTAAAATTTGCGCGGTTTAACGCGGTTTCATGGCTGACCTGGGCGATCGCGCTTGCCGGAGTCTACCTGATCCCGTTCGGACTGCCTGCGCTCAAAGGCCTGATCATCGGCGGCGCGCTCTATCCGATCCTGATGAAAGTAACGAAGAAACAAGTCGCACAGTAGGAAGGAGATTATGATGGGAAAATATAAACTGGCAGCTCTGATCGGAACGATCATCATGGGAATCGGTTCCTTTATGGCCTGTCTCTGTTCCGTGCCCGCGCTGATCATGGCAGGAAATGTATTGCTGATCGTCAGCCTGTTTGTCATGACATATGCGTTTTCTTCATGGCAGCCGTAAATCACAGCTTTATCGGCCGGATGCATTGCGGCAAAACGCAAGGCATTATAAATAATAACGCTGTAGAATACAAAAACGCGCACTCATCCGGGTGCGCGTTTTTGTACACACAGGTCCACACTTATATTGACAGATTCCCGCTTATCCTTTATGCTTGGAGTCAAATGTACATTATGAAAAGGAGATCTGTATGTCCAACTATAAGCTAAACGCGTTTTCCCTGTCCGACCGGGCCAGGTTTGAGATTCAGAAATATATCGGCACCATGGATCTGCAGAAAGACAACAAGCTTCCCAGAGAGGAACGTCTTGCCGAGATCATCGGCGTCAGCCGCATTACGATCCGCCAGGCGCTCAACGACCTGGCAGCGGAAGGGCTCATTTTCCGCAGGCAGGGGCGAGGCACCTTTGTCAACGTAGATTCCCTGAACATCAAGGTTCACTTTAACCCCTGCATGGAATTTTCGCAGATGATCCGGAACAGCGGTTATGAGCCGTCGGTCAAGCTGGGAGACATCAAAAAAATCCCCCGGGATGAAGCGATCTGCGGGCTCCTTCATATGAAAGAAGACGAGGAGCTTGTGATCGCCGAGAAAATATTTCTGGCGGACGGGCAGTTCTGCGTATTCTGCCGGGATTATTTCAGCGCCTCCCAGGTGGGGGACGAGGCGTCTTTCCGGGAGTTCAGCAGGTACGAGGATTCCGTATTCAAATACATTTATCATGTATCCGGAAAAAAATGCGAATGGGACAAGGTGGAGATCGATACGATCATGTCCTCCGCGATGGAAGGTCTGTCCGGGTACGCGGAGCTCCGGGAACTGCCGGACATGCCGCTGCTGTACTTGAAGGGCATCAACTACGATACCAGCGACAGCCCGATCCTGTATGCTAATGAATATATCAATACCTCAATCATCAAATATAATATCATCCGCGCGAAGAATATTACTTATTGATAATCAGATCCGTGCCGTAAAAGTTAAACCATGCTGAATTGCGCTGAAAAAACACAGAAAGGAAGGTTTTCCCATGTCTGACAAAATACTGATTGTTGACGACGAGGCCGAAATCGCTGATTTAATTGAAGTGTATCTGAACAGCGAAGACTACACGGTCTTTAAATTTTACTCCGCGAAGGAAGCCCTCGAGTGCATCAATACCACTGAGCTGGATCTTGCGATCCTGGATATCATGCTTCCGGAGATCGACGGATTTACATTGTGCCAAAAAATCCGGGCAAAGTACACCTATCCGGTCATCATGCTGACCGCCAAGGACGGTGAGATGGACCAGGTCAAGGGGCTGACGCTCGGAGCGGACGATTACATCACAAAGCCTTTCCGTCCCCTGGAATTGATCGCAAGGGTGAAGTCCCAGCTGCGCCGGTACAAAAAGTACAACCCGGCCCATTCGGAGGACGAACAGGATCTGCTCACTCACTCCGGCCTGGTGATGAAACCTGACACCTACGAATGCTTTTTAAATGAAAAGCCGCTCACACTGACCCCGACCGAATTTTCCATTTTACGCATCCTCCTGGAAAACAAAGGGCGCGTGATCAGCGCGGAAGAACTGTTTCATCAGATCTGGAAGGACGAGTATTACAGCAAATCCAACAATACGATCACCGTGCATATCCGCCATCTGCGCGAAAAAATGAACGACACCTTGAGTAAACCAAAATATATCAAAACGATATGGGGGGTGGGGTATAAAATTGAAGGCTAACAACAGAGGAGAATATTCTGAATTTCAGTCAAAACTCATGGAACGTTTCTGCGTAAACGCGCTTCTTTCCGTTGCGGCCGTGATCCTGCTGTATCTGTTCCTCTGGAAACAGCGGGGCGGAAACCTGGTCATCACTCTATTGGTGACATTTACAACGCTCGAATATGAGCAGGCTTTCTATATCTATCACAATTATTTTAGAGGCTACAAGGAAATCTTTTTCGCGGCGGCGATCATTTTTCTATTTGTTGTGCTGCTCTGGCGCTTATTCCGGTGGATCACCCGATATTTTAAAGAAGTCAATCAGGGGATCGACGCCCTGCTGGCAGAAGATACGGCACAAATCCATTTATCGGCGGAAATGCTTCCCTTTGAAAAAAAGCTGAACGCAGTCAAGCAGACACTGACGCGGCAGAAGCAGGAAACCGCGCTTGCGGAACAGCGGAAAGACGAGTTGGTAATGTATCTTGCCCATGACATCCGCACTCCCCTGACCTCCGTGATCGGGTATCTGAATCTTCTGGACGAAGATCCGGATATGTCTGCCGCCGAACGCGCGAAGAATGTGCATATCACACTGGACAAGGCCTATCGGCTGGAAGAAATGATCAATGAATTTTTTGAGATCACCCGCTACAATTCCAGGCAGATCCAACTGGCAAAGGAACCCGTCGATCTGTACTATCTGCTTGTCCAGCTGTCCGACGAGCTTTCCCCGGTCTTCGCTCCCCACGGCAATTCCGTTGTGTTAAATATGGATGAAAATCTGACTGTCCGCGCCGACCCAGATAAGCTGGTCAGAGTATTTGGCAATATTTTAAGAAATGCGGCGGCATACAGCGACCCGAAAACCGAAATCACAATCTCAGCCGAAGAAACGGCCGAACAGGTCCGCGTTTCCTTCCAAAACCAGGGGGACCACATTCCCGCGGAAAAGCTCTCCCTGCTCTTTGATAAATTTTACCGGCTGGACAAGGCCCGCGTCTCCGACACCGGCGGCACGGGCCTGGGGCTGGCGATCGCAAAGGAGATCATCCTCCTGCACGGCGGTTCCATACACGCGGAAAGCGGCGGACATTCGGTCACGATCACGGTCTGCCTGCCCAGGACAGCTTGACGTATGGATGCGCAGGTTGGATGATCTTTAGATCATCCAACCGTACAGGTGGAATATGTTTATTCCTGCGGGGCAGCGATGGGCTGTCGGGAATTTATTCTGCAAAGTAAATTTCATATAAATTCGGGAAATCGTCTTTCCTGTCCTTAAGAGCATTCATCATATACATCTTCCGCGCCATAAAGATCAATCATTCTAAATACGGCGTCGATTAAATACCCGCCCTGCAGCCGGGAATAGTCCGCCATTATCTTGTCTGATCTGTCCGTTTTTTGTCGGAAGGGTGATGCCTTTCTTTTGCTTTTGAGCTGAAAATACCGGGTTAGAAGAGATTACTTTCGTAAGATTATTGTTTGCCGAATAAATTTTCATAACTTGCCCTCCCTTAATCTGTAGGTCATCTTAATATCTGCTTATAAGGTATATCGGCCGATTCTTCCCCAAATATTAGTTCAGCAATTGCGGCGTATACCCATCACGGATGTAATAAGGCGTATCATCCGCATAACGGTATTCTGCCTCTGTAATATCCGAACCAACTACCGATTTAAGAAAAGATAACATATTTAGGAAACCAACCAGCGTCTAAAGTCAGGGGCATTTAGATGTTGATATACCGGTTTATCCGGGTTAGGATTTTCTTAGGAATTAAACAATTTCATATTAAAGTTCTCAACTCCTTTGTTCCGTATAATAGGTACTGACAGAGGCATTATTTTATTTCTGTGCCGCATGCGCACATACGGAAAGGAGTTTTTATGATGAGAGAAAAATATATTAGAAATAATTTCCCAAATAATGTTTACCGGGGCCGCAGGCGCAAGCGTTTTGTAAGCCGTCTGACCGTCCCGCTTTTTCTGTGTCTATGTGCTATCATGGTTTTGGGATTTTCCTGGAAAGAAAGCCTGAAAAAAGAAGGAGCCTTTCAGATTCCGGCCATTTCTTTTGGGGATAATGCGCCTGCCGCAGATATACACGGAGAGCAAGGGACAGCAGAAAAACCAGCGCAGGCTTCCGCAGTACAGGGAGGAGAATCGCAGGCTTCTGATACAGATGTCCCATGGCAGCTTACTTTAGTCAATCAGCAGAATCCCATTCCAGACAATTATGAGCCGGATTTGGTCCAGGCGCCGGGCGGCGAATCGGTTGACAAACGCATTTACGAACCGCTGATGCAGATGCTGGAAGCCGCAAGGGAGGGGAACCTGGGGGAACTGCCGCTTGTCGTGTCCGGCTACCGCACGGCAAAGACGCAGCAGAAGCTTTACGATGAAAAAATCTGCGAATTCAAAAAGGAAGGGTATTCCGAGAGCGAAGCTGCAGAGCTGGCAGAGCAGTGGGTCGCCCTGCCGGGTTACAGCGAGCATCAGCTTGGATTTGCGGTAGATATTAACGGAGCAACCTGGGATGTTTATTTGTGGCTGCAGGAAAACAGCTATAAATACGGATTTATTTTCCGATATCCCGGAAATAAAACAGACATCACCGGGGTGGCCGAGGAGGTCTGGCATTATCGGTATGTCGGGGTGGAGGCGGCCACCGAGATGTATGAGCGGGGAATCTGTCTGGAAGAATATCTTTTTTAGAAAAAGTGAGCGCAAGATGGGGCACCTTTTGAGAGCGAACAAGAGATGCCCCATTTTTCACTCAGTCTCAATTTACAGTGCGCCCTTTGGACAATTCTTCACACACTCAAAGCAAAGTATACATTCCGTGCCGTTCTTTCGTTTACGGGAATTATCCGTAGCATCAACATCCATTGGACACACTTTTTTTGCATTTGCCGCAAGATACACATTTGCTTTTATCACATTGAATCCGGAGCAGTGAAAAATAACTCACAGGCTTCAAAAATGCAGAAACAAATATAAGAGAACCCGCAAATGTAATATACCGTATCCATCCGATCTGTTTTCTTGGAGCCACCGGGACCCTGTACGGGAGAAAATCAAGCACCATTGCAGTCCAGCAGGCATATCCGCACCAGCCCCTGCCGAAAAGCAGCGGCCCGAAAATTTTTGCGACTGCATAATGGATGGTTGCGGCTTCAAACACTCCCGTAAAAAGATAATACCAAAATCCCTCAATCTGCATATTTTCGCCGCAGATGAATCCCAAATAAACCAGTATATAAAGTCCGACTAAAAGCTGTGCGGCTCTGCGGGCATAAAAATGCGCTGACATTCTCTCATGCTTGTTCCGGTTCTTAATGCCACTACATAGCCTTTCTTTCCAGCGCTTAAAGCTGCATGCGGCTCATGGGTATTGCACCAGGGTGTACATCTGTCAATAAAAGCTTTAAACTGTCCGAGAATGTCTGCCCAATAAGAAGGCGATACAGATATGATGATGTCTTCCCACTCGTAGTTTTCCATTATTTTATCAACATCATCATGCTGAACATGGATTTTTCCAGATCATCACTGCCGTATCGTAATCTGCTTTTACGCTTCGGAACAGCCTGATATCGCACATTGTTTTTCACCTCTCCAATAACAGCAGGCCCGTTTTGCCTTTTTCAGCCCGATATAAATGCCCACAAAACAAGTATATGGTTTAATGATGGTTTCAAAGTGCTGCCTGTCGCCGAGGGCGAATTTATTATCTGCCGCAAGCCAATCGCCCCATGCCTGGCGAAAGCAGTCCATTTCCCAGGTTTTCACCGACTCGATCCGGTCGCTTCTGCCGATGAGTTCTTTCCATTGCTTTGGGCTTTTAAACATATAACTCTCATCTCCAAGCCAATTGACAAGAAGCTCTTCGGCTCTGCCTGTATATTCATCTTTCAGACCGGGAATCCCGATCAAAACCACTCCATTCTCTTTCAAAAACGGCAAAAGCTTTTCCCGAAAAAATCCCTTGCTCCCCGCAAAATAATGATAGGAGTCGATACTGATCAGAGCACGGAACTGCTTTTTTTCAAAATGAAGATCATTCGCGTCTTCACAAACAGGCGTGATCTGCTCTCCAACACCCCATTCAGCAAAACGCTTCCCATTTTCTTCCGCGCTTACCCATAGATCATCTGCGAAAACTCTCGCTCCGGTCTCTTTCGCAATGATAAGACTTGTCAGTCCCGTCCCGCATCCCAGGTCGAGGACCACATCATCCGGATGAAGCCGCAGCGGATATTTATGGAACAGCTCTTCCAATATCCTTACGCTGTTTGGCCCCATCATAGTTTCTGCCGAAATATATTCCTTATAGTCATCCGTTTTCATATGCCCTGCCCCTTTTCAGTGATCATGCCTATTTAAGTTTTATCAGACGTTCCTGTTGACTTAAACCATCTTCAATCAGTACCGCATTAATGTTCTCCATATTGGAAATGCATATCAGTTCATTTGTCTGTTGCGACGTAAGTTCCGGTGGAATAAGATTAGACTTAATTGCATCTGTATGTATACGGTAATTTATTTTTGCCAGTTCCCTCTTGGCAGTCCATCCCAGCAGTGCTTGTTCCTCTTTCTTTAACTTTTCAAATTCTTTTATCAAATATAGTTTAAATTGCGGAGACAACCAGCTCGCAAATTCAAAAGCAATATCTTTGTAGGCATATGTGCCTCCATATCTGCCGGCTTTCGCTATAATGCCCTTAGAGTTCGTTCGTGATACCCACTGCTTAACCGACATAATAAAACGATTCAAGCCTGCCTCCAACATAATTTCTTCATACGCAGTAATATTGAAATCTGCATTATACATTTCTTCCCAAATGCCAAGGAATTCTATCGTATTTTTATTACGCAGCCATTTTTCTATTAAAGCTGGTCCATTTTGCATTTTTCTTACCATATCAGTCAAAGACTTGATATTTCAATGAGCATGCTTCACAACTTTTTTATCCGTCTTTATCATTTCTCTCTTATCTGTACCGTCCGGCACAAATCTGAATACGACAAATTCCGTTATTTCATCCGTATCATTTTTAAACGTATGGACACTGTGATGAACTCTTACAATATCATTTTTGACCGCATAGCAGGATTTTTCAATTCCATTGCAGTCTACATATTTGCACAGTAATTTTCCTTTAGTGATCAAAATATTTTCGTCAATTTTTTCATGGAAATGCCACTCCTGGACCGTATGCGGCATAATCCTGTTTAAATGGATTTCCGCCTCATCAAAAATATAATAATTGACTTCCGTGCCCTTCTCCTTGATCACATGAATAGAATCCTTTTCATGGATCACTTCAAGATCTGCCATATCTGATATACCTCGTTTCAATCCTACTTTCGTTCATCAAGCATGCAATAAATCACAATAGCCTGCTGTACCTCTAACAAAAATCTCTTAAACTGATAGCCGGCAAAATAATCAGAATCGATCACATCTTCGGATACTTCCTCGCCGCGATAGAATGGCGGACAAGGGTTTAAAACAGCATTTTCATTTGCCATATCCATAATTTCTTTTGTGATCTGATAATTCTTAAAATCCCCGAGTTTGTCTGCCGGAAATGAATCTGTGCATATAACGTCTTTGCCTTTAACCGCTTCTTTTATATCTCTATATACCTGTACCCCTTCCATCTCGTATCCCTGTGGGCAGCATTGCGAAAATTCAAATCCTAAAACGCCCGCCGCCTCCTTCCATGAAAGACCAATGTTGCCGGATTCACCGCAGAAAAGATATTTGTCCTTTATAAATTCTTCTCTGATTTTAGATAATGAATACATATCTGAGATAATCTCACAAGGATGATTCCTGTCTGTCATTGCATTGATGATCGGAACAGCAGAGTATCGCGCAAGCGCCCTGATCACATCCATATTTCTGTGCCTTACAATGATAGCATCTGCCCAGAAATTCATATATCCGCAGACATCTTCCAGTTTTTCTTTTTTATCCAGGGTTTCCGATGGAAATAATATTGGCTGCCCGCCAAGCTGAAGGTTGTGGGGAAGATACTTTTCCCCACAAGCAATTGAGCAGAATTTACCTATTTTCAGCTAATTCCCGTTAATTGGGAAATGATATAAAACATGATTTCTTTCAAAATCTTGTGGGTCATATACAACCCCCTTATATCTTTTCATCATAAAAATCAACAAAATCCCCGAACAGCTCTAAATCCAATGAATTAAACCTTTTTTCCCTGTCAAGGTTTTTATGTATATAGTCAGCTCTATCCTTCGAAAACCGTTCCTTGTTTTCGGAGGCATTATAATCGTAATCAAGCGTTTCAAGCCATTTGTCAAATTCCGCATTAAATTCATCCCTATAAGTGTCATCATTGAAATAATTATGTCCCTTATCCTCGAAATGAATGAAACGGAACCGGGAATCATCTTTATACTTTTCATAATAAATGTCGTAGCCGTATTCGGCCGGAACAACTTCATCATCAAAGCTATGCAGGATCATAACGGCGGCATCGCTCTCTGAGAATCCGTCCAGCGCAGTATTTAAGGCATAGCCGCCGTATTTCATCCTCTCGTGGAGCTTCACAAACGGCAGTATAAGATAGATACCGTTCCCCGCCTGTTTTTTCCCCTCTGCTTCAAACATATCCGATGAAGAGTTAAAACCGGAACACGCAATAACTGCTTTTACTTCAGGATGATATGTAAGTACACTACAAACACTGTAGCCGCCCCAGCTATGCCCAAATAAAACGATTGGCAGATCCGGAAAATTCCCGCTTTCTTCCACAAATGTGATTGCATAGTCAAGATCTATGACTCCCTGCGGAAGCCCTCCGACTCCTTCTCCTTCGCTTTCATCATTTCCCGTAGCATCATAAGCAAAAACGCTGTATCCATGATGCGCAAAATAGTTCGCACAGTCCATATAAGAGTTGTGCCCTCCGTCGCCAAATCCGTGAGCCATTACGACGATTCCATGCGGTCTTTCCTCCGTGGTATACAGATATCCCGTCAATTTCTGTCCTTTATTGGAAACAAACTCATATTTCGTGCACTGCAATCCGTTAAAATCATCAACACGCCGTATAAATGCCTCATCACTTTCAAAACGCTGGTTAAAATTCTCATTGTATATTATCACAGATAATGCCCAATCTCCGACAATGAGCAGCACAATTACGACAGATAATACAATAATGAGAATTTTTCTCTTGGATTTTGTTTTCATATTGGTCACCTCTTCTGCCTTATAGCTTCAACACAGCAATCAATTCATTGCAATCTGCATTACCGCACGGGAGTGTTCTTATAAATTCCAATGATATAAAATGCTCCATTTTCATAGTATGCATTTACACTTCTTACATATGGGACTCCGTCCTCAACGGTTGCTAATGCAATGACAGTATCTTTTCCAAAACGTTCAACCATTATTTTTTCAGCTTCTGAACTTATGTTTTTCATGGGGGATCTCCTTTACAGCTTCTGATTTTACGCTTCCTACAACTTCCGCACAACTGGAATTTATCTTTCAAAACTAATCTATTATTAATACTTATGATTCATTTCCTTGAACCTGATTCGAATATATCAAAATTATTTTAAACAATTTAGAATTACTGTAACCATCATTTCCATTTCATCTGGTCTTGATTCCGCAATCATTATTGTGAGTGCTACAAGAGTATGATCATCTATAAGTTTTCTCCCGTCAGCAAAAAGTCTCTTATTTTTGTCTAAAAAATACAGAAATATTGTTGCTGCTATTCTTTTATTTCCGTCAAAAAAACTATGGTTCTTTGTGATAAAATAAAGTAAATGAGCCGCCTTTTCTTCCAATGTAGGATATATATCCTGACCATCGAACGACTGATAGATATTACCTATACTTCCTCTAAAAGAATCGTCCTTTTCTTTTCCAAAAAGATCAGATTCATCTCCAAATCGCATATTTTTAATTACTTCCTGACATTCTTCATAAGTAAGTTCGTATATCGCAATATTCCCGGTTGGGCGGGTCATATTTTGATGGTCGTAAGAATCCAGCAATTCTAATGCTTCACTATATTTTTCTATGACGGTTAGTACTTGTCTGCTATCCAATTCATTTTCTGTACGTTTCATAATCCGTATCACCTCGCCAAGCTGATTGATACGACTATTATTTACAGCATATCCCTGCAAAATGTATTGCTTTAAAACCGAATTCGCCCATTTGCGAAATTCTACACCCCGTTTCGATTTAACACGATATCCAACAGATATAATCATATCTAAATTATAATATTCAACATCCCTTTCTACATCTCTATTGCCCTCCCGTTGAACTGTCGCAAATTTTGCGACAGTTGAATAATCCACTTCTTCTTTAAGTGCATTATTGATATGCTTACCAATTGTCTTAACGTCTCTTTCAAACAAATCCGACATTTGGTTACGATTTAGCCACACTGTCTCATTTTCTATCTGTACAGATAAGGTTATCTTTTTATCATTCGTCTCAAATAATACAACTTTGTCCCTACTCATAACCCCTCCTTATTCCTATACTCAGTTTCATCCATGTTCATACCAGGCAATTTTTTCTGTAATATTTAAGACTCTTAGCTATGCCAATATACCGCTTTTTATAAACTCGATCAATTTTTCTAAATCGTCAAAATTGTCGTAATCTCCTATTACCCCTTCGCGATGGTAGATCACTCCATTTTTTTCGTTTCTTTCAAGACAATCCAGCAGTTCTTCAATCCCATATCTTTTCGCGAATTCTGTAAATCCGTATGGTTTCATTTTCGACAAGATTCCTTTATGGCAGTCATTTTCACATAAAAAACAGTTTGATATTTCTTTCTCAATCGAGCACTTTCGATTTTCACACCATTCTTTATCAATGCACTCATCAGAGCTGCAGCCATTACATGTAATGTTTTCAGAACATAAACAGCAGGCCAGACCACATCTTGCAATCCCAAGTTCTCTTTTCATTTGAATTTCTCCTTTAGATTCTTATCTTTTGAGAGGCTGCCAAACGATATATTCCGTTCAGCCACCCAAAAAATGGGAATTTATCTTTTTATATAGATTAAATCCGTCATACCATTATACGATTGTGTTTTGAGCAGCCTCAACTTAATTTCATGGTCAGTCTTTTCAAAAAGCCGAATGCCTGAACCTAAAATCGTTGGAATAACCGTAATATAATAACAATCAATCATATCTTCCTTAACGAACTGCTGGATAAGGTTTGCGCCACCGCATATCCAAATCCCTTTTCCGTTTTCTTCTCGTAGTTTTTTTATCAACTCAACGGGGCTTTCATTGGTAAAATGAATTTTCTCAGAAGACGTTTTTGGGTTGTGTGTTACAACATAGGTTGCAAAATCGCTATATACCCACTCGTTTGGTGAAAGTTCAGTAACAATTTGATGATAAGTATTCCACCCCATTATCACAGTATCAATATCTTTCACAAATTCAGAATATGCGTCAATGTTATCATCATTACCCTGCCCGGCCAGCCAATCAACGCGGCCTTTACTATCTCCAATATATCCGTCAAGGCTCATCGCAATAAACAAACTGATTTTTTTCATAGATTTTCCTTTCGACTCATAAATTGGAATTTGGAAGTGATTCAAAAAACATCTTATCTTACATAACCTTTTCTTCGGGCATAATCTCCAATGATAAAAGCAAAAGCCTTAAGTCGATAATATAACCGGAAAAGTTGCTATCCATGTAACCAATATAGAACTAAGCACGATAAGCGACCATGTCAATGTTCCCGAAATAGCAATGTCGCATATGCAGCATACCATAATACCAGTTATCATAGCGCTTGTGTATATTGTTGATATTATGGCATTCTTGTTCATGTTATTCTCATATTTCCTTTTCAATTCAATGAGATTTTCATTGACTTTTTTTTCGTAATTATTCATTTCTATCCTCTCCCCACTCAATAGTTCATTGACCGTAACACCTAAAATATTGCAAAGTTCTGACCTTTCCTGTATCAATTTGATTCATCAAAATATGCCTCCTTCATGTTACACTTTACAATTCTTATCAGTTCTTATACACGAACTGTAAGTAGAATCACCAAACTCAACCTTTGGTTGGGAGAGGTATTGTGTTTGAAAAAATCTGATGTTGTCACTAAAGTTTATATTGCATGAAATTTCCATTATGAATAAATCCTAAATTTGAATATAACTTAGCCCCTGTATTTGATGCCATAATCCATTTCCATCATTTCCTTCCACAAACAATGATTTGTCTATTCGATTGTATCATGATGCCAGGCTTTTTTCTACGAAAATGCACTGAATTTTTTCTTGCGCTGCCCAATGTCCGTGTGCTAAAATAAGAAAAAGCTTATTTTCTAAAGTTCAACGATACTGGAGCATCGGATTCCGGTATATCTGCAACATATCAATGCAAGGGACTCTATTCCCTTCCCTTTCAAAAAATTCGTGCTTTTATCCAGATAAGCAGGAGGTTTTCTGAATGGTAAGCAGGAAAATCTCCTGGACACAACAGAATAAGGAGGTTTTCTATGGAATTGAAGAAAAAAAGAGTGATCTATTGGCACCCTGCATTTTATGCGGACATTCAGATTGAGCTGAAAGACGAGGCAGACAAGCTGACATATGAAAATGAACATCACCTGAGTAAAAAGCCGATGCAGATTGATGTGCTGATCATCAAGAACAAAGCAGATGTAACGCGTGCAGACAGTATTTCCGCAAAGGAAGTGACGATCACGTTTGTCTCGGAACGATATCCCCGAAAGCTGATCCGGCATCTGCGGACGATTCGGAAGTATGAGGTCGAAAAGGCGGAAGATGGTATCTACAATGTAAAGGGCGATGTATTTTCCATACAGATTCTGGTGACGAAGGAGCTGTCCGAAAAGGAAAATCTCTGGCTGAAAAGTCTGACCAATAACCTGAAAGGTTCGGATAATGCCAGAAAACTGATAGAGGATTATCAGAAGAACCAGGAGAATGAATTATACAAGTCGGCTCTGGAGGCAATCATACATGCAAATGAGAAGGTGTTTAAGGAGGTAAATGGTATGAGCATAGAGGATACTTTTATGGAATTTGTGCAGAAAAAATTCGACCGAAGGCTGAAAGAAGAAACGGAGAAGGCTGTAGGAGAGGCCGTAGAAAAAGGAGTTGTAGTACCTGTTGAGGAATCAGAAAGAAGAGCAGAGGCGGCAAGGCTCACAGAACGCGTCTCTCTGATCTGGAAAAAATGCGCAAAGAACAAGTCTCTGTCAGACATCGCAGAAGAGATGGAGACTGAATCGGAGGAAGTTCTTCCAATCTACAATGTGATCATGCAGAATCCTGGAAAAACATTCGAAGAGATCTGCGAACTGGTAGTCGGTTAAATACAAGAATCTGGAACAACAGGAAGTTTTGAAGTCTGTTGCTCCGGATATTCCTTAATATCAGACTTAAATAAAAACTTTATTCTATCGTCCGAAAACAAAATATCAGAAGTTAAGCTACATTAAATGAAAAACTATTTCCAATATGTTCTCTAAAAAATGTTCCATGTTTTTCTGAACAAACAAAGTTTGCTTCAATGTTTGCATCTTCACTAAGGACAGATATTGCCGTTCCTTTTGGAAGTTGCATCAATTCTTTTTATATAATACCAATGTCATTTTTTCGTTTATCGTTTTAAACTCTCCTGTTTGACAGTATCCCATTTTCTCATATAAATAGCAGTTGCCTTTTTCCTCCAATATTGTATCCAATTCCCAATCGGAACATCCATGTTTTTCTTCTGCTAATTTTATTGCCTTTTGCGCCAATCCTCTATTTCTGTATTCCGGCATTACAAAAACAGGGGATATTCGCTTAGTTACACCATATTCATGTTTATCAACAACTCTGATAGCACCTGCTGCTATGCCATTTGTGATGATAAAATAGTAATAAGTAAATGGCTGGTTTAATCTCATAATTATATTGTCCATAGGCTCTGTTGCAGGACTGGTTTCTGTATCTTGATATTTGTCATATAATTCTTTAAAAGCTATTACTTGCATATTCCACAATTTTTCTGCATCTTCAATGCCTATTCTCACCAGTCTGACATCCATAGTAATTCTTTCCTCCAAATCCTAAAAACTTGTGTCACTTCCGTTTCCAGTTTTCCTCTTCAGCCATTCTCCAAAATGTTCGAAGCCTTTTTCAGTGCCAATTAATTCACCGATCATTGTTCCCAAAGCAAGGCAAAGCACAACCAGCATGGATTTTCCGCTGCTGATCTCCTGGCCATTTATTTCCAGCATTCCCTCCATTGCTCCGGCAATGGCTATAAAAAGGACGCTGATCCCACAGGCTTTACTTAATGATTCCTGCTGTTCCGGCCTGAATAATTTTCCGGCAAAGCGGCCAATCACTCCGCCTGTCACTATGCTGACACTATTGATAATTGCTCCAAGTCCTATCATCTTCTTTTCCCTTCGAACTCGATTCGAGTATACCAAAATTATTATAAACAATTTAAAATTACTGTAACCATCATTTCCATTTCATCTGCCCTCCCTTTGAACTGTCGCAAATTTTGCGACAGTTCAATAATCCACTTCTTCTTTTAGTGCATTATTGATATGCTTCCCATTCTATTTGTACAGATAAGGTTATCTTTTTATCATTTGTCTCAAATAATACAACTTTGTCCCTACTCATGAAACCTCCTTGTCAAAATGCGAAATTGCATCAGCATCATGTCCATTCATCATAAAATTCTTTTAGAAATTCACATATATCCGTCCCGCTTCTCCGCAATGATTTTTGTTCTCTTTTCATTTGATTTCTCCTCGTTACAAATCCCGTTTTTACACTTCCTGCAACTTCCCGACAAACTGGAATTTACTTATCTTCATCGTCAAGTCCGAGTGCCGTTTCAATTTCAGTATCCTCAGCTGTTTTCTTTCCAGTAATATCCTTATACGCTTCTTTTACACCGTTTTTTACTGCCCACTTCACAATAAAATACAATGCAATCAAAATAATGATTGCAGTTCCGCCACTGATTCCTAATTCTTCCCACATAATTTATTCCTCCAATTTCATAAATCCCGATTTTCTGTTTCCTATATCTTCCCGCCAAACAGGAAGTTATTGATACCTTCCTGTGTAAACATTTTTTGCTTCAGATGTCCATTTCTTAACAAACTCTGTCTTTGCGTCAGTATAAGCATCCCGATTATGTCCAAACATCTTCCACAATTTCAATTTCATCTTTTCGTATTCCTTGGCTATTTGTGTATGCTCATTCAAATAATCTCTAAAATACAATTCATCATTATCTCCAGTATAGCGGAGGTGTACATGAAAAACTTTATCAGCAAATCCGTCTTTCGTATATCCACGATTAAACGATATTCTGCCCGCTTCTTTTGACATCCGAATAAACCCGTTCTTTTCAATTACTTTTGCAGTGTTCTCAATATCGGAATCCTTTGATACTTCAATCAGTACATCAACAATATCTTTTGCCCATATTCCAGATATTGCAGTACTCCCAATATGACTAATTCTCTCAACCTGGCACTGTGACAATGTGATTTTCAGGAAAGATTCCATTTCATCATAAAATATATTCCATTTATCATTATGTGGGACAAGGAACACGGGAAACAGTTCCCATAATTCTTCCAAAGGCATTTCCGATAGTTCTTTTCCCATTTACACTATCCTCCACAATTCCTATCTCTCCTATTGCATCCAATCGATCTGCATCTTGCACTTTTTACATAAATCTGTGTATAGTTTTTCATGATTACGCTCCTGTATCTGCTCGGTAAATCCCAATTTGTCTATTCGATTGTATCATGATGCCAGGCTTTTTTCTACGAAAATGCACTGAATTTTTTCTTGCGCTGCCCAATGTCTGTATGCTAAAATGAGAAAAAGCGTATTTTCTAAAGTTCAATGATACTGGAACATCGGATTCCGGTATATCTGCAACATATCAATGCAAGGGACTCTATTCCCTTCCCTTTCAGAAAATTCGTGCTTTTATCCAGATAAGCAGGAGGTTTTCTGAATGGTAAGCAGGAAAATCTCCTGAACACAACAGAAAGCTTATCCATGAATCACCTCATACCGCAATCGAAGATATGAGTTTTCCAAAACCACGCATTCCTGTAATTTCAGCACACCCAATTTTGATAATTCGCTTTCTGACAACAAGGATTGTCCGTCAATTAAGGTAGAAGTATCTTTTCCGCCGATTAAAACAGGAGCGACAACGATATCAATGTAATCCATCAGCTTTTCACGAAGAAACAGCCCGTTTAATGTACCGCCGGTTTGTATCGTGATCCTCTCACATCCAAATTCTGATCTTAGTTTTGTAAGAACCTCTTTCAGCGACAGTTCTTTTTGATATATGATATGAAGGTTGTCTTCTTCCACTTCAAATGCCGGATGGTTTTCATTCGATGTAACCAGCACAAATTGTTTTGATAAAGCACAAAGATAACGTATGCCATGTTCCTTTAGATGCTGATTATCAATCGAAACAAAGGACACAGGCGTTTTTGGGGGCATGTCCTCTGTGTTTGCGCCGATCTTGGCCTGCACTCTGCCGGAATTCAGCGACCACAGATCCGTTGTCTGTTCGATTTCATAATATTGATGTAATCCTTCCTTCACTCCTGTGATTTTAGGAAAATCCTTATCCACGTCTAAGCTGTCTGACGCACCGGTGCTGATTTTTCCGTCAACAGACATCAGCATAAATAATGTTGTAACAGGTCTGTTCATTTTATACCTCCAATCGATTTATCTATCTGATTGTAACACAGCACCAGGCATATTTCCAGAACAAAGAGTATCGCTATCCAATGGAAACCGCTTCCATCCGGTAAGCTTCCCCTACCTGCGTCTCCCACACATAACGCCCCTTTTCATCCACAGAAACCGGAACTTCCTTCCCGGCCGTGGACACCGCAAGCTTCTCCCCGCAGCGGACTACAGCCCTTCCGCCCTTCTTCGCATAGAGAACCGCTTCCTTCAGCCTCCCGTCCTGCCAGCAGATATCCGTTTCAAATCCGCCTTCCGCGCAAAGTCCCGTCACACGCCCCTCTTTCCAGGATGAGGGCAGAGCCGGGAGAAGGCGGATCTCGTCCAGATGGCTCTGCAGCAGCATCTGCGCGATCCCGCAGGCGCCGCCCAGGTTGCCGTCAATCTGGAATACCCAGGGAATGCCCGGAATCCGGTCCAGCGGCGGGTGCATGTCGAACAGGTTGGGGGCGGTCAGCTTTCCTAACAGGTCATGGATATACCGGACCGCGCTGTCCCCGTCGCCGAACCGCGCGTACAGGTTGATGAGCCACGCGCAGCTCCATCCCGTATGTCCTCCTCCGTGCTGCATGCGCCGCTCCAGTGCCTTTTTTCCAGCCTCCAGCAGCTCCGCATTTTCATATTCATTGATCTGATTGGACGGAAAAATGGGATAGAGATGGGAAAAATGCCGATGGCCGATCTCCCATTCGTCATAGTCTTCCCGCCATTCCATCAGCTGACCGTGCCTGCCGACATCAAAGCCGGGCAGCTTTTCCAAAATCCGGACTGCCTGCTCTCCCAGGTCGGACTGCTTTCCAAGGATCCGCTCGCTCTCCAAAAACTGGATCAGAATATCCCGCAGGATTGCCGTGTCCATGGTGGAGCTCATGCAGAGCCGCCCGGTCTTTCCATTTTTCATGATATATGTATTTTCCGGAGAAACGGACGGGCAGATCACCAGCTCCCCCTCATCCTCCATCAGGAAATCCCCGAAAAACTGTACGCATTCAAACAAAATCGGGTACATCCGTTCCAGGAAATCCTGATCCATCGTATACCGGAAATGCTTCCAGATGTGGGTCGCCAGCCATGCGCCGCCCATCACCCAATAGGTCGCCGGAATGGCCAGATCCTGGGGAGCCGTATCCGCCCACACGTCGGTATTGTGGTGGGCCACAAATCCGCGGCAGCCGTACATTTCCCGGGCCGTGCGCTTTCCATTTTCCAGCATCCGCTCCAGATGCCCGAACAAAGGCATATGGCACTCGGAAAGGTTGCAGATCTCCGCGGGCCAGTAATTCATCTGGGTGTTGATATTGATGGTGTATTTGGAATCCCAGATGGGCTCCAGCTTTTCGCACCAGATCCCCTGCAGATTGGCCGGAAGCCCTCCCGGCTGGCTGCAGGACATCAGCAGGTAGCGGCCGTATGCATAGTAAAGCGCCGCCATTCCATGATCCGTACCACCCTCGGCAATCCGACGCAGACGCTCATCCGTGGGAAGCCGCTCCAGATCCGCGGTCATCTGCGGATGCGCTTTGTTCTCCGCTGCCCCGGCTCCCAGCACAAGCACCGACCTGCCAAACATTTTCGAATGCCTGCGGATATGTGCCTCCCGTACCTCCTCGAAGCCTTCAAACGTCAGCCCCGCCATTTGCTCCCGCAGATATGCATAGCAGTCGGTAATCTTCTTCTCCCGCAGCGGATAGGTGGTAACGCCGTTCACATAGATCACCGCCCGGTCGGCATTTCTGATCACCAGATGCTCCCCGATCGTCTGAACACTTCCGCCCTGTACGCAGGCCTTCGCCTGTATGCAGAACTCGCTCCCGCCTTTTCCCAGATCCCCGTCGATATAGATCGTGTCCTCTCCCGCGCTTCCCGCGCAGTTATAGTATCTCCCTCTCGTCAGCAGACCCGACATGGAAAGGCTTCCCGGCCTGTCCGCCGAGAATTCCACCGCCAGAGTATCCGCTTCCAGGGAAATGAAAGCCTTCATTATATAGGTGATCCCATTCTGCTGATAACGGACCGTGACGATTCCATTTTCCAGGTCCAGCTCACGCCGATACCCGGAAATCTCACCGCCGCTGTTTTGAATCTTGTAGGAAAATTCCCCCAGTGTCTGGAACGGCCTCTGGCTCTGTGGTGTTCCGGACAAGGCGTATACACTCAGCTCTTCGGCCTCCTCGATTTTTCCTTCCTTTATCAGGCGTCGGATTTCCGGAAAATGCTTCGACGCATCCGGATTGATCCGGTCGATCGGACCGCCGTAGACCACACTTTCCTCGTTCATCTGGATCCTGCCCGTAGATGGCTCGCCGTATACCATCGCTCCCAGACGGCCATTACCGAGAGGCAGCGCCTGCAGCCATTCCTTCGCATGATCCGCATAGAATATTTTGTACATTTTTTGTGTCTCCTCCATTATTATGAACCCGCCCCATCACGGTATTGACCGGATGCCATGCATCGCGCGTTCCTGACTCAATGGATGCGTAATTTCACATTCTTTCTCCATCCATTCTCCATCCCGTCAAATCCGCCCGCCGTATCGTCGATTGTCAGCTTCCGCTTTGCTTCGTCCCATGTAAATTCTGTCAGCGCATACCTTCCGTCCTCGTAATGGTAGTTATTCCCTTCATCCTCGTACAGTGTAAACGCCCCGTCCTTCCCCGGATATACATGGATCTCCAGCGGATTTTCATTTTTTTCATCCGCATAGGTTAGTCCCTTTTTCATCGGGATGATCGAGCCCGCTTTCACAAATACCGGCATCTCATCCAGCGGCGCGTCCACAGTCACAAACTGACCGCCCTCATATTTCCAATCCCTCCAGTAATGATACCAGTCGTCTCCCGCAGGCAAGTAGCAGGTCCACACCTTCTCCGCTTCCAGCTTCTGGTTCTCCTTCCCATAATACATGGGCTCCGTCACCGGGCAGATGAGCAGGCTCTTCCCGAACATAAATTCCTGATCCATGTTCCGCGCCTGGGGATCCGCCGCATAATCGAACAGGAGACTGCGCATCATCGTCCCATGGTTCAGGCACACGTCCCCGGCCAGGGAATAGATATACGGCATCAGATCGTACCGCAGGCGGATGTATTTCTCAATGGCGTCATAAAACGGCTCGCCCTTTTTTCCGAAGTTCCAGATCTCCCGGGGCGTATCGGTGCCGTGGGAACGGAACATAGGGAGAAATGTGCCCATCTCCAGCCATCTGACATACAGCTCCCGGTAGCCGTAGTCCGACACGCCCTCGTTATAGTCTCCCTTCCAGAACCATTTCGGCGAAGGGTCTGTATTGCAGCCGCAGCCCCGGTTCTGCCATTTGCTTCCCACCGTGAAAAATCCGCCGATATCCAACGTCCAATAGGGGTAGCCGGACAGGCCCATGTTCAAGCCCTCCGTAATCTGCTTTTTCAGCGTTTCCCAGGACGCATAGGTATCGCCGGACCAGAGCACCGCGCCGTATTTCTGCCCTGACGCATACCCGGAGCGGGTCAGGTTCAGCACACGGATGTCCCCCGTCTCCTTCCTCTGGTTTTCATAGATCCCCTTTGCGTGCATCAGCGCAAACAAGTTGGCCTGCTCGGAGGGCAAATATTTTTTATGCTCATTTCCTACCAGCCTGTAGCGCTCCCATGGCTCCCGCTTCATGGCGCCGCCCCAGTCCGGGCCGCTGAAGGGCTCCGTGGAATCGCACCACCAGGAGTCAAAGCCTCCGTCGAACAGCTCTTTTTTCGCCTGCTGCCAGTACATTTCCCGGGCCTCCTCGGAGAATGCGTCGTAAGTGGCATAGTCATTGAGCAGATGTCCCGCCCCGAAAAATTCCGTGTGGTTCTTCCCCCCTGTATTCATGTTGGGCCACACAGACACCATGGAATGGGCGAGCATGCCATGAATCTCCTCCATGCGCTCCTTCAGATCCCCGTACCGCGACTTGTCCACCAGCTTTTCGCCCCAGTTACCCGGATCCCAGGTGTTCCAGTCCTGCACCACGCAGTCCAGCGGCACCCCTAGCTCCCGGTATTTTCTCACCACGTCGGCCAGCTCCTTTGCCGTATAATACTGCTCCTTGGACTGGATATAGCCGAACGCCCATTTCGGCAGCATGGCCGCGCGCCCGGTGAGGGACCGGATCGTGCCGATGATCCCGTCGGGTGTCTGTTTTGCGATAAAGTAATAATCCATCTGGGAAATGGTATCGAAAAACAGGTAGGAATCGTCTGGGCCGTCGTGGAAGGTCATCAGGCTGCCGCAATTGAACAGCATCCCGTAGCCCTGATCCGACAAGAGAACCGGCATGGGAATCCGCATATTGTGCTGGTACAGGTATTGGTCATGTCCCCTGTAATTGTAGACCCCTTCCTCTGCCTGCCCCAGGCCGTAGATCCCTTCCTCCGGCTTCCACCGAAAATGCAGCCGCCCTTTGTAAGCCTGGTGGTCCGCCACCTGTTTCAGGTTCTGGATAAAATTGCGCTCTCCGTCCACGGTTTTTACCCGGTTGATGATAGGCGCCTCGTCTCCTGTAGTATAACGCATGACGTCAATTTTTTCCAGCTCCCTTCCGCCCTCTTCCAGAATCACATGAGCGCCCCCCGCCTCACCTGTCCGGCTGTCCGCCAGCCGGGTCCAGATGATCCGCCCGTCCGCCTTCAGGACTTCCGCCTGCACACGGCTTGTCCGAATCTGAAAGCTATGTTCGGTTTCTTCCATAGAATATGGCACCGTGGCAAACGCCCTCCGGTCAATGAATACCGATTCTGTGTCCGCAATCGGTTCCTGGCTGAACACGCACCGGAACACCTCTTCCTCCACCGGAATCAAACGCAGGAAAAACATTTCCCGTGTTAATTCCGCATAATGCTCTGTCTGTATACATTTCATAATGTCATTCCTTCCTGTTCTTAATCCCGCCTGTTTCATTCCCATTTCTTTTTTAATAATGCAGGGCTGTCATCCATGAGTGCTTCATCCATGGCGCGCCCCATGATCGCCTGTCGTCCTTTTGGGAAATGCTTCATCCTGCTCATCCATTTAAAATCATATTCTCTACATGTTTTATTTCATCCAGATAATCCCCATGAACCGCCATCCGGAAAAAATCATCCCCCCGGATTCCCTTCAATAAATAATGATCCGATTCGATCTTAAAAAATGGTTTTTTCAGCATCTGCATGTACAGAAAGCTCCCCAGCGGGCGCAGTGATCTGATGAAATCGTCATCCATGGGGCGCTCCAATATAAAATCATACGCGTGCCATCCCGCTTCCGCGCACCGTTCCCGGGATGGGATGATCTCCAATATGTTCATGATTTACCTCCTGCCTGTTCCCTGTCCAGCCGCGGCGCATACTCCGTCAATTTTTCGCCGCTGCCGCGATCTCCCGCAGGATCTCCAGAAATTGCAGGATTTCCTGCTCTTCTGTCAGCGCCGAAATACTGACCCGCACTGTGCCCTGCTCCTCCGTTCCCATAGCCTGATGAATCAGCGGCGCGCAGTGGAGTCCCGCCCGAACCACCGTTTCGTATCCGTTCTGCAGGATATACGCCAGCTCCGACGGACGCAGCCCTTCCAAGTTCATACTCAGCACCGGCCCCAGATTGCGCCCCTTCTCTCCGTAAACCGTCACGCCTTGTATTTCCGAGAGTCCGTCATACAAAATTCCCATCAGCCTTTTTTCCGCTTCCGCGATCCGCTCCACGCCGCAATCCAGAATGTATTCCACCCCGGCCCCCAAAGCCTGAATCCCGTGCCCGTTCTGGGTGCCTGTCTCGTACTCATAATCGCCGTCCCCGTAGACCAGCCTGCTGCTGTCCTTTCCCGTACCGCCGTACCGGTAAGGCCGCATCCCCACGCCTTTTTGCAGGAAAAATCCGCCCGTCCCCTGGGGGCCGAACAGCCCCTTGTGACCGGTAAATACCAGCGCGTCCACATGCCAGCCATCACAGTCTATGGGAATGCATCCCGCGCTCTGAGAAGCGTCCAGCATAAATAAAATCCCGTGCTTTTCTGCAATTTCCCCGAACCGGGCGGCGTCCTGGATCATGCCGGTCACATTGGAGCAATGATTCAGAACTAAAAGCCCTGTCTCCGGGCTGATCCGTTCCTCAAATACCTCCGGGCTGACCTGTCCGTATCTGTCACAGGGCAGGATCTCCACCTCCGCCCCCGCCGCCATCCCGTTATACAAAGGGCGCAGGACGCTGTTGTGCTCGGTCTGGGTGACCAGGATCTTTTTTCCCTTTCTTTCCATTCCATGGAACAACTGGTTCAGCGAATCCGTTGCCCCCGATGTAAAATAAATCCGCTCCGGGCTGCCGATCCCCAGCAGCCTGCCCAGATTTTCCCGGCAGCCTGTAAACACATCCTTCCCCCTGCCCTGCCCGCTGCTGCGGAATTGCCCGGCGGGAGGTGCAGATAAAGCCGCAGTGTGCGCGTCTGTCACACACTGCGGCTTGGGATATGTCGTTGCTGCATTATTCAAATACATCATATCCGGTCAGCCCTCCAGCACCTTGAAGTTCATGATCTCGGCCAGGTCTTTCAGCTCCTGCATATAGTCTCCGAACACCAGCACCTGGTGATGTCCGAAGCCCGCCAAATGATGCATATACCTTCTCGCGTCGTCCATCTGGATATAATAGTAGGGGCTGCAGTAAACCTCGTCATACTCGGAGCGGAGCACCTGTCCCACCTTTACGCAGACCGTATCCCCTGCCGGGTTGAAGCGGGCCAGCGTCACATGATCCTGTTCATTTTCCGTAAAATCAACCTGCAGCTTTCCGCCGAAGCCCTGCCCGGTAAATGCCCACAGCTTGTATTCCAAAGGCTTCGTGCCGTATCCGTTCATGCACAGCGCCGGAACCGCGTGGTGGATGCGCAGCAGCTCGTCCGTCTCGTGGTTCGGATTGCCCATAAATGCCGGACGGCGGGCAGCGTACTGCAGAATGGTCATGGCCAGCAGTGCGTTCAGGTCTTCCTCACAGCCGCTTGGAATCCCCTCGTCCTTCATCAGAGAATGGCACATGCAGGGCGTGAACTTCCGCTCCTGGGGAATCTCGGAGGTGCAGAGCTCATGGCACGCTGTGGAAAATGCGTTGCAGTCGTAGATGTCCATCATTTTCTTCGCCGCCAGATAATATTTCACATCATTGATAAACCAGTCTGTATTCACTTTCGTTTCCTTGGAGCCGTTGATGATCCGGTCCGCGATCGGTTTTGCCTCCTCGTCGGTGATCTGATCCATATATTTGAAAATTTCACGGAAGGGAAGCTTGATCACTTCGAAACCATACCTCTGACGCAGCACTTCCGGATCGCGGATCAGGCTCTGGATGCCGAAGGTGGGCTGTCCGCCTGCGGTAAGCACAAGCGCCCGGGTCTCGGACACAGCCTTCCTTACCCATAACAGGTGCGCGATCTCATTCAGATCCTGTATATCCATTGCCACATACGCCTCCACGCCGATGTTTCTGCAGTACGCCGCAAAATCAATTCCTTCATTTCCATTCTGCATAATGACGATGGGCTTTTTGTAACGCTCCAGTTTCGGAATCCGCCAGTTCATGCAGAGGAAGAAGTCTACCTGATCCATGTCCTCCTCGATTTTCGCGAAAACATCCTTTCCCACGATAAATTTTTCATCATACCGGGCGTCCACCGCTTCTAAGAAATGGATTTCCTCCGCGGCGCCTTCCAGCACCTTCTTCGCCGCTTCAAATGCCTGGTCAGCCGCAGCCGACTCCGCCTCCACGGTCATGTCCTCCCTGTACCCCGCACGGCACGGGCCCTCCCAGAAATGGGAGTGGGTCAGGCATCCGACGATGGGACGTACGATCAGTTTCGTGTTCATTGCTAAATCTTTCATGATATTTTTCCTCCTTTTTTTGTAACCAATTTGCTTCTATTCTTTCACCGCTCCGGAGGTCAGCCCTCCGATGATGTATTTCTGCCCGATCAGGTACACGAGAATCACCGGGATACAGGTCAGCACGATATCCGCGAATATGTAATTCCAATAGTTTGTATTTTTCCCGAAGAACTGGTACACCGCCATGGTCATCGGGAAGAGCTTGCTCTTGGACGACAGATACAAGGGAGTCAAAAAGTCGCTCCACACGCCCATGAACTGCAGGATAAAGCAGGTAAAGAGCACCGGCTTGAGCATGGGCATGATCACCCGGAAAAACAGGGACAAGGGCCCCGCCCCGTCCAATACCGCCGCCTCATCCAGTTCCACCGGCACGGACGAGATAAAGTTCCGGATCGTAAATACGCAGAACGGAATCATGGCGCTGGTAAATACGATGACGATCCCGGCCTTGGTATTGGTAAGCTGGAAGGTGCCAAGCACTCTGGAAAGGGTGACATAGTTTACCGGGAAAAACAGCCCGCAGAGTACAAAATAATACAAAAATGAATTTACCCTTGTCCGTCTCCGGCTCATCACGAAGGACGCCATAGCGGAGCTGATCACGCCGATCAATGTGGACACGCCGGCATAGATCAGGCTGTTGAGAAATCCCTGGATCAGCTTTCCTTTCCGAATGACCTCCGTGTAGTTGGAAAACTGCCACTCCGTCGGAAGCGACAGGTTCATCCTGGCCGCCTCCCCCTTGGTCTTAAAGGAGTTGATCACCACAAGGTAAAACGGGAGCACCACCGCAAGGCACAGCAGGATCATCAGCACATGCTTCAAAACCGCAAGTATTCTTTTTTTCGTCATTGCTGCACCTCCTGCTTACTCATATTTTTCACGATCAGAACACCCACCACCGCAGTGATCAGCAGCAGGATCGTATTCAGCGCCGTGGACATTCCGTACTGCCCGGATGAATAGAGCTGGTAGGAATAGGTCGTGATCACTTCCGTGGCATGCCCCGGCCCGCCGTTGGTCAGCACGTAGATGATGTCAAATACTTTGAGTCCGTAGGTAATGCCGAATACCAGGTTGATCATGACCGAGCCTGAAATCATGGGCAGCGTCACATACCGGAGTCTCTGCCAGAAGTTGGCCCCGTCGATCTGCGCCGCCTCGTAGTAGGATCTTGGAATGGTGCTCAGTCCCGCGATGAAGATGGTCATGACATAACCGACTCCCCGCCATGCATCCACCCCGAAAATGGATTTCCACACCACATTCAGGTCTGAAAGCCATTTCTGTTTCAGGAAATCCAGATGCAGAAATTCCAGCACGCTGTTGAGCATACCGTTGTTGTAATTCAAAATCGACGTAAACAAAATACCGATGATCACATAGGGCAGAATGGACGGCAGGTACAGAAGCGTCCTGTACAGCCCCTTCCCCCGTATGCCCTCGTTCAGCATGATTGCCAGAAACAGGGCCGGAATCAGCTTTACGATGTTGGAAATGACCGTAAACATCAGGGTATGCCCGATCCCTGACAGGTAATCCTTGTCCGATGTAAATATTTCGATGTAGTTCTCAAGTCCCACAAAGTTAACTTCCCCCATGCTGCGGGAGTTCCAGTCCGTAAACGAATATCCGATTCCCAGGATACTGGGCAGAAGGAAAAATACACTGTAAAGCGCAAGCGGAACAAGCAGGAACCACATGGGATAAATTTTATTTTTTTTCAAAAAAACCACCACTTTCCAGTTACGGAACCATGAAAAACCGGCTTGTTCTTTTTTTCATAATTCCTGAGAAAGCGCCGGGGGAATGCCGCGCGCCTCCCCTCCGGCACTTTACCTTCTCTGCTTCTCTTATCGCGGTTCACATAAGGAACTGCTGGGTTGCTGTGAACCGCGTCTTTACAGTTTTATTTATTTCCAGGCGCTGTCGCCGGCGATCTTCGCCGCCTCCGCCCGGTTGGCATCCATATTTTTCAGGACGTCGTTTGCTTCGCTCTGATCCTGACAGAAGGAGATCATATCTGCGCCGAAGTCTCCCCAGTAGTCGTTGGTGTACTTGGTTCCGGTCTGGAGCACTGCCGTACCCATCTTGTCCTCATCCACAGTTCCCATGAACTCCTCTTCCTCCGGCAGCCAGTGCTGTTCCAGTTCGTCGTCGTTCACGTCCAGGTTGGTATACGCCGGCGAATTGTCCAGGATTTCCTGCAGGCTCTCTGTGGTTGTCACAAAATCAAAGAATGTCTTAACCAGTTCTTCATGCTCTGTTCCCTTATAGCCGAACATGGTGGGGCCTGCCGGATTGGTGGGGAAGCTGCTGTTGTCGCCCAGCGGGATCAGGAACAGACCAAATTCATCCTCTGTGCCGGTTTCTTCCTGGATCTGCTTGATATAGCTGGAATTTGCCATTGCCATCGCACAGTTCCTGTCGCCAAATTCATTTGCCATGTTGGCGCTGTCGGTTCCGATCCAGTCCTCTCCGAAATATCCTTTGTCAGATAATTCCTTGAACTGTTCCAGCACTTCCAGCATCTTCTCGTTGTCCGCAAAGGTAGCCGTATTTTCGTTCAGCGCGTCATACAGTCCCGGCTCTGCCTCCTCATACACGCCGCCGATCTGGAAAAACGCAAGCTGATGCTGCCATCCGTCCGCTCCGGGCAGGAACCACGGTGTGATGTCCTCTGCCGCGATCTTTTCGCAGACCTCCAGCAGTTCATCGTAAGTCGTCGGAATGTCCAGCTTCAGTTCATCAAATAACGTCTTGTTGTAGACCATGACATATTCCGGTGAATTGTGCCAGATCTGCAGTCCGTACAGCTTGTCCTCATATTCGCAGGAGGACAGCCTTGCTTCCGGCATAATGTCCTTCCAGCCTGCGTCTGAAAAATCAATGCAGTATTTTTCCGGGTCCACGATCACGGAGCTGATCGCAAACGGATTGGACTGAATCCAGAAGATATCCGCGCAGGAATCCGTGGAAAGCTTGGACTGCAGGATATCACTGTACTGATCCGCCGGAATCGTCTGCAGATCCACGGTCACATCATAGGTCTCCTCAAATCTTGCAATGGTATCGTCATACCGGTTATCCATCCACCCCGCGGATACCAGGATGCTCAATTCCTCCCCCGCGAAATCCGCGCTGCCTGCGTCTTCCCCGCCGTCACTGCCGCCGTCGGCTTCCGTGCTTCCGCCGGAGTCTCCGCCCTGGCTTCCGCCGTCCGAAGATCCCCCCGAACACCCGGCAATCATCGTAACCACCATAGCCGTACACAACAACGCACTGATCATTTTTTTCTTCATTACTTTTCATCCTCCCTTGACTGCTTCTAAAGTCCTGTGTTTTTTGTTACACTAATCCTACCTCCTTTTCCCGGTTCAGTCTATGTACTTTCCGCTTTTAAATTAGGACATTTTTTACAATTTTCACAGTTTTTTGTACATTTTTCACTTCTATTTATTTATTTTATACATTTTTGATTCTTTCAGAGAGTTCGTGTTGTGCATTCTCTCGTTGATTTTCTGATTTTGACTGAATTTTTTGACATTCCCGTGTACTGCGGCTAGATCTGTACAAGACAGTGCGCTAAAGGGTATAAACAAACTAATGCAATTGCAAGAATATCTTTTCCCTTTTCTTTTCCTTTTGTGTAATTATATGTTATAATCATCTTAAACATATGAATATTCAAACAACAAAGGAGGTTCGCCATGTATCTTGCTTATTTATCGATATTTTTCGCTGTTTTTGAATCAATTGTCAAAATAACCGCCGCTATTCTGATAATAATATGCGCCATCAAATATTTAAAAAAGAAGTAATTCATAAAACCGCACAAAGGACATTTTCATATGAGGCACAAACTCCAGACCCATTTTTTCCTGACCTATTTTTTCATGGCTATGATCGTCGTGTTCCTCTTCTCGATCTTTTTCTTCCAGTACACCTCCGAGATCCTGATCGAGCGGGAGACCAAAAATCTGCAGGAGCTCAACAGCACCTTCCTCTCCCGGACCGATGCGGAGCTGCGCGAGCTGGACAACGTTTCCATCAACATTGCATACAGCAGCAGGATCAAAAAACAGCTGTCCGAGTGGATGGACGTGCCCGCCGCCTCCGATGAATTTCGAAATCTGACCACACTTTTCATGTCCATCAACGGAACGAACCTGAACGCGGATCAGATCAACCTCTACGATTACAACGGTTATCTCCTGCAGGTGGGAACCAAGACGAACATTTATCCCATAGATCTGAGCACCCTGGGCTGGATGGACGAGGTTTCAAAAAACGCCGGAAAAAAGACCATCAGCCTGCCCTATGCCACAAACGACTTAAAGACAAGCGGCACCTCCAGCACGCCGCCCACCTGGTATATTTCCCTCTACCGCACACTGCAGGACAGCTCCAAGGAAGAGATCGGCGTGATTGAGACCATGAAAAAGTGTTCCTCTGTTTTCAAGAGCATCATCACTTACAAGAAGCGGACCAAAAATGCCCCGGAAGTCTATATTTACGATTCTGACGGCCGACAGGTCTATCCTTACGTGGAGTCTGAGGAATCCCATATCCCGTCGGACTATTATTCTCTGGTAAGCGGACAGCCGGAGAGTGAGTCCCTGAAAACCTGGGGCGCCAAAGGGGAGCGGGAGCTGGTGACTCACAAAACGTCCTCCTACACCCATTGGACACATGTGATCGTCCAGGATGAAGCCCAGGTTCTTCTTCCGGTCCGAAATATGCTGGACTTTCTGATCATGGTTGTATTTCTGATGGTGGGACTCTGCTTGGTCTTTTCCTATATGACTTCCCGCCAGCTCATCAAACCGATCCGGAAGCTGAAGAGGGTCATCCGCAGTACCGTGCTGGATACGCTGGATGAAAACAACAAGGCGGAGCTGAGCAATTCCTTCGCAGAGCTGGAAGAGCTGAACCAGGAATTTGCCGATATGAACGTAAACCTGAAAAATTCCATGAACGCGCTGCTGGATTCCCGCGCCCAGGAGTTGAAGTCCCGAAGCCTGGCCCTGCAGTCCCAGATCAATCCGCATTTTTATTACAATACGCTGGCCAGCATCATTGTGCTTGCGGAGAAGGAGCGGAAAGAGGAAGTCATCACGATCTGCCGGAATCTGACCCGGATGATGCGGTACATCACAGGCAGTTCCAACGCTCCCGTCACCCTTCGTGAGGAAATAGATTATGTCCGGAAGTATCTGTACTGCATGAAGGTACGTTTTCAGGAAAATCTGAATTACACCATCGAGGTGGACGAGTCCATCCTGTATGTGCCCGTGCCCAAGCTGATCATTCAGCCCATCGTGGAAAACGCGCTGAAATACGGGATTGACTGCAAGCCTCCATGGGACATTTCCATCCGGAGCGTGATCACCAAAGACGCCTGGCGGATTGAGGTGGAGGATTCGGGCACCGGATTTTCCGAAAAAGCCCTTGAGCAGATCCGGAAGCGCATCCAAACCGCGGACGAACAGCCCGGCCTGCCGGAGCTGAACATCGACGGTCTGGGACTGCTCAATGTATACATACGCTGGCGCCTGCACTGCGGGGAACAGATCATTTTTGAATATGGAAATACCGGGCAGCACCACGGGATCGTGACCATCGGGAGACGCGCGAAGGCTCCGTAGGTTCCGGAAAAACACGGCGTTATCGGCCCGGAGCATATTTTACTTAGGAGAAAGCATTATGGGAACTACAAAATATTCAGTCATTGTGGCAGAGGATGAGCGCCTGCTTTTAGACCATTTGGCGGAAAAGATCGAAGCGTGCGCCCCCGATTTTAAAGTCGCGGGGAAGGCACAGACTGGGGACGAAGCCTACCGGCTTGTAAAAGAACATAACCCGGATCTGCTGATCACGGATATCCGGATGCCGGTCATGAACGGGATCGAGCTTCTGAAAAATGTCTACAACCACTGTCCTCTGACAAAATTTATCATCATCAGCGGATATTCTGATTTTGAATACGCACAGAGCGCCATCCGCCTGAAAGTGTCCGAATATCTGTTAAAGCCTGTAGATCCTGATGAGCTGACCCTGGCCCTTGGGAACATCCGGAAGCAGTATCAGATCGAGCAGAAGGCTTACGAGGACATTTTCAACGAATCCATGACCCGGAACTCCCCGGAGCAGATCGCCGCCACCCTGCGGGATTACCTGGTCCAAAATTATAATATGGATATCAATCTGAACCTGATCGCGGGCAGCATGCACTACAGCCCCAGCTATTTAACGAAGATCTTCCAGCTGCAGTACCAGGTCTCCCCCCTGAAATTCATCACCCAGATGCGTTTGTCCCAGGCGAAGCATTACCTGTCCCACAACCCGGAGCTGTCCGTGAAGCAGGTCAGCGAGATGATCGGGTATCAGGATCAGGGGTATTTCAGTCGGCTGTTCAAGAAGAATACGGGAGTGAGCCCGCTGGACTGGCGGAATCAGGACTAAACTACTGAGCAGATATTTATTTTATTTTCTCCCGGATGAATTGTAAGTGTTTTTAAAATGTGCTAAAATAACTCATAGAAATCAAACCAGGGAGGGAATTGATCGTGGAAGATAAAACTTTGATGAACAGTCGGACAGATTCGACACTGGAAGAGCCTTACCGTTCCCTGAAGCATGACTTTCAATTACTGCAGGCGGAAGTTGAGGAATTGCGGGTGCGGGAGGCCCGGCTGAATCAAGAGCTGGAAAAGCTGCGGGCACGGGAAGCTGAATTGAAGGAAGAGGTCATAAGATCCCAGAACCGCGCCGAGATGATAGAGGGCTATAACGAGCTGATGATTGAGATGCTCAGCAAACGGAAGGAGTGGCTCCTCGTTATTGATATGAATACAAAGGAAATCCTGTACTGCAATAAGAAAAAACAGGAAGGGCTCGTGGCTTCGGAGGTCTGCACTGCCTGTAAAAAGCGGCTCCCGTTCCACGGTGAGATCCTCAAGTGGAACAGTGAGGAACAGTACAAGGTGTGGGAAATGACCGGCGAGGCCGACACCTATTACCGGATCACTTCATTTCCGATCGAGTGGAAGGAGCATGACTCCTACGTACACATCATCGTTGATATCACAGATGAGAAGCGCGCCGCCCATACTCTGACCAGCAAAGCGTACCATGATCCGGGTACAGGGATCAAGAACCGTCTGTTTTTTGAAGAGTATATGGAAATGGTCCTCCGGGAGGAGCAGAACACCACGCTCTGCTATCTCGATCTGGACGGACTCAAATATGTAAATGATAAGTACGGACATCTGGAAGGCGATATCTATATCCAGAATTTCGTAGAGCTGATCAAGATGAATTTCCGGAGCGAGGATACATTTGCCCGGATCGGCGGAGATGAATTCTGCCTTGTGCTCAGCGGCAGCATCGGTGAGCTGATTGAGCGGAAGATGGCGGAGATCCTGCGGGACTTCCAGACCGGAGGATATGCCGAGTATCAGTGCAGCTTCAGCTACGGCGTTGTGGATATCGACGGGGCAGACAATCATCTGTCCTATGACGAGATCCTCCAAAAGGCGGATGAGATCATGTATGAATGCAAGCGCAGGAATAAGGAGAAGTATCCGCAGCTTGTCAGATGAGCTGTATTGCTCCCGCCAAAACACAAGTCAAATTCTAAAGCGCCGAGGAGATGCTTCCCAAAAGCTCCCACGCGGCATCGCGCTCCCGCTTCTGCTCTTCCGTCAGCTCTGCGTACGGGCAGAACATGGGATGCTGTCTTGCGGCATCATCCCGGGCGGGGCCGTAGCTCCAGTTATAAAATGTATAAAAACGGAGCCACCGCATATGGTCCAGCCTGCGGTACATCTCCTGCATAGACTTGTCAGTCTTTGTTTCACAGTATGTACGATACGCTTTTTCCACCGTCCCGGAGGTCAGCTCCGTGATCGTCTCGTCTTTGAGCAGGACGCGGATCTTCATCAGTATATGGTCTGCCGCGGCGATCTTGGACTCCCGGTGGAGGTCATCCAGCTCCTCCCAGCTATAGGTAGGATAAGAAACCGAGCTGCGGAAAAGCTCATTGATCATGATCGCCGCCTTGTTCAGTCCTGTCCGCATGATCTGATTCGGAGTGTAGATTTCTTCATTTGTACCAAAATAGGAGACTCCGGGAGCCTTCCGGCTGCTGTGCAGGTCGATCTGTCCGCGAATCCTGTAATACCGGTTCAGTCTCCAGAATATATTCCACCCCTCCGGCTCGTCATCCGGACAGATGATGATGCGGTCCGCCCGCTCCAGAAGTTCATGATATGTTTCCCAGGCGTCGTCATGGAAGATCAGAGAATCAATTGTATCCGAAACCGCCCCCACGGAAAACGTCTCCCGCAGATGGCTGTGCATGGCGAGAAATCTCCTGGGATCCCCAAAAATATGATAGGCCACGTGCTGATCCGCAGAAATAATGTTGATCAGGATCGCCCTTTCCAGAATGCATCGCCCATAGTTCCCGAATCCAATGATGATGATTGTATCCTCATGGCTGCACAGCGGCTTGGAACGCCAGTATTGTCTGGCGCAGCAGTCATAGCTGTGGAAAAAATTGATATTTCCTGAGACATGGTCCTGACCGTTGGTTGTCCTTGCGTAAACCTCCACCGGCAATCGATACAGGTCAACCGCGCGGCTGTTCACGCCGATATCGTTTTCCTTCATGAGAAAAACTCTGCATTTTTTCCCCTTGTTTTTCTTACACGCAACGATACGGCTGGGGGAAACGCTGATGAACAGACAGGGATAGTCCGGAAATTCCATCTGGTCCTCCCTTTTTTCCCCGAAGATGATCACCGTATTCGGATCCTCCTTGTAGATGTTGGCCGCCAGGGTATAGGATTCCGGACCATAATCCGCAAAGTAATACCAGTCCTTTTTCCTCTGCAGGCCCAGCAGGAGGAGCGGGAGCCCCTCACTGGTGACAAAGGATATGACCGCGCCGAATAAGGTCATCATGATCCCCGCGGACAGAAGGAGGAATACCACTCCGACCGCATATCCCAGGGGAGTGACCGGCGTCAGGTCGCCGTATCCCACCGTGGTCAGCGTCACCAGGGAATACCAGACCGCGTCACCGAAGGTGCGGATCATCGCGCTGCCGCTGGAATATTCAGAAAAGTAAAGAAGCGACACCAGCCCAAAATAAAGAAGTATCAGGGCAGCGGTCATATACAGATAGATTTTCTTCCTTCTCTTCATGCTGAATCGTCTCCTTTTCATTCACTCTATTTCTATTTTACAACAAAATCAGTGAAAAGATAAGACAGATTTTAACCTTTTCCGCGCTAAGGATCTGTCATGAAATAAACTTTTATTTTGGCTTGTCTAAATCTGCATATTCGGTCGTTTATCGGCGTACTAAGATTTAAAGTCCATTCTGCTTTTTCATTTATCAGCTATTGCAAATTTCGCGAAAATGAGTTAATATGATATTAATTCATTTTACAGCATGTAAGCACATGATTGCTTCATGGGGATTCAGAGGAGGAAAAGGATGAAACCAGCAGCAATATTTCAAAACGGAATGATTTTACAGAGGAACAAGCCTGTCGTCATCTGGGGGACCGGCGCGCGGGGAGAGACGATCCGCGGGGAGATCCAGGGCAGACAGGGGGAAGCCGCTGCGGACGCGGCCGGCAACTGGACGCTGACGCTGCCCCCATTGGATGCCTCCGATGAGGAAGAGCTCGTACTGCGTTCTGTTTCCACGGCAGGGGAATCGGAGGCAATCACATTTTCTCAGGTTGCGGTTGGCGAAGTCTGGGTTGCCGGAGGGCAGTCCAATATGGAATTTCACATGCGCTATGAAAAGCACCGGGCGGAAGCCTTGAAGAACTGCAGCAATCCGAGAGTCCGTTTTTTTGATGTGCCGGAGGTCAGCTATGACGGACAGGCGGAGGAATTTGACTACAGCAGGATGGGGATCTGGCGGAAAGCGGATCCGGAAAATCTGGAATATTTCAGTGCGGTCGGATATTATTTTGAACGGGAGCTCGAGCGCGTATTGGATGTTCCCGTGGGGATCATCGGATGCAATTGGGGCGGAACACGATCCTGCGCCTGGATGTCTGCGGAAAGCGTGGAGCGCGCGGGAAAGCCGTGGATGCAGATGTACGAGGACCGGATCGCGGAAATGGATCTGGAGGAATACTGGGAAAAGCAGCACGGCAATCCGATGAACCACAGGGGAGACCCCTTTGGTGATCCTTTCGGGGAAACCGTGCTGCCAAGGACACTCAGCCCCGAGGAGCTGGCGGATTTTTTTCAGAACATGCCGGCCGGCACGGAGGACTATCTGGAATGCATGATGCCGTGTGAAATTCCGGGATCTCTGTATGAGCATATGCTGAAAACGATCGCCCCCTATGGGATCTGCGGATTTCTCTGGTATCAGGGCGAAAGCGACGATGAGCCCGGGAAGCAGTGCCTGTACCGGGACATGCTGGCTGCTTTGATCGGAGACTGGCGCGCGCTCTGGAAGGATGCCGGGCTTCCCTTCCTGTTCGTGCAGCTTCCGGGATGGGAAAACTGGCTGTTGGACGGTCCGGGAAATCGGGATTACATGACGATCCGAAGCTGTCAGGAAATGGCTGCGAGAACCGTAAGCAATGCATATTTATGCTCCATTTCCGATGCGGGAGAGCAGATGGACATTCATCCAAAGGACAAAAAGGTCGTAGGGGAACGCCTTGCGCTTCTGGCGAGAGGGCATGTATACGGAGAATCGCTGCTATGCGACGCGCCCATGGCAGAAAGCATCCGGCGGGACGGCAGCCGCATTGAGATCGTGTTTCAGAACGCGGAGGGCGGGCTGAAGGTCAAGGGTGACGCGGTGGAGGCACTGCATGTCTATCCAGTGGAATTTTCCGGTGCGGAGAAGCCCGCTTGTGAAGAAGCCGGACATGGGGCCGGCTGCGGAGATGAGTGTTTGACTGCGTCTGACGCGGAAGGTGACGCGGATTACAGCGAAGCGATCTTGGCTGACGCCGGTGAGGAAAGCAGGGCGGATTACAGCGAAACGATCTTGGCTGGTACTGATGCGGAAGGCAGCGCAGACCGCAGAGAGGAAATTCCAGTTACCGCTGATGTGGAAGGCGAGAAGTTGGTGATCCTGCTTCCGGAAGGGGTCGGGAAAGTCTCCGTAGAATTTGCGCGGACCCGGTGGTATCTGGTCAATCTGTACAATCAGGCAGATATACCGGCTATTCCCTTTGAATTGATATGTTAAGAAACCTCAGAAAAATGAAAAGGACAGAATTACAATGGATCAATCCGCTTATTTTGAACAGATCCGCCGAAAACGGCGGGAGGAAATTTTAGATGCCGCCCGTGCCATGATCCTTGCCGCGGGAATGGATTCCTTCAATATCCAAAAACTGGCCCGTAGGCTCGATATTTCCGCGGTCACGCTTTACAAATATTTTAAAAACAGTGATGATATTCTGCTGGCGCTGCAAAAGGAGATCCTCGGGCAATGGACGCCCACATATCAAAATTTTTCATCCGGCGAAAACGCTCTGGATGACTTTTTACGGTTTATAGAGGATTTTTTTGCGGACGCGATGGAGCATCAGGAGGAGCTGTCGCTGCTGCTTTTATTTCAAATACATTCCCAGAATCAGGAAACGCCCGATACCATGGAAGCCATGGCGCGGCTTACCCTGCCTCATGCGGACAGGCTTACCAAATTTTTCACCGATCTGCTGATACGGGCAAAGCAGGAGGGGGATTTGAAAAAGGACTTAGATACCGATGCCGCGGTCTCCTTTATCTGCGGATTGAATTTTGCCGTAGTTCAGCGGATCGCGCTGATGCCCCGCCGGGATTTCCAGAAGGAAAAGGGAAGGCTGATGCGGGAGATCCGAGAGTTAGGCGCATTGTATCGGTTGTATCTGGCGGGCTGAGTTTTACTGAAAGCAGCCCGGTGGAGAGTTCACGCTGTAAGAAGCTTAGGAACCGCGCAAAAAAGGCAAGTTATTTTTGCACAGTTCCTTACCACTTTTCAAACAGTAACTCATTGTATCATTCAATATATTGCCTGAGCTGAGGGAAACGCTCTGCATGTTCCCGGATATACTCCCTTTTAAATGCCGCAAATGCCGATTCTCTCCTCAGCAATGCTTTCAATTTTCTCAATACGAATTTAGAATCCGGGTGCTTTTTTATTTCTTCAAGATTATCATACAACAGATTCATTTCCCTGGTAAGCTCCTGAAATCTCATCTCCGTTTTGCAATCTCTCAACCCCGTATTCTTTTTATTAAATACTTCGCAGACCAGCTCCGCCGTCACTACTGCCGATACATCATTCTCGTTTTTTGCATCTGCCGCAACCGCATTCTCAGTCATCCTGAAAAAAATCACTTTTTCAGGATCCAGCTTACAGCAGTCTATGATTCCCATATCATACTTCTTTTGGTTTTTAACACTGTTGCAGTGGCCGCATGACCAGAAAAGATTATTCCAGTCAAACTTCCTGTCCCAATATTTTCCGTTTTTATGCGGCAGTAAATGTTCCACCTCAGGATCCTGCAGATTCTTCATTTCACATATATAGCATTTATTATGAAAATCGTCTCTCAGTTGTCTTATCACATCCGGCTTCTCATAGCTCCCGGTTCTTTTCTTTGATTCAATCTCCAAAGACACAGGGGCCGGAAACGTACGTTTTACCTTAACCATCAAAGGTCCTCCCTGTTCTCAAATTCCATTTTTATCCGTTGGTATTCTGTAGTAATGCCAAGCGCCAGGTAATCCGGGATCTCGTTCAAATACATTTCCAGTTGCGCAATCTCCTCAAAATCATCATCTAACAGGTCATGTTTCTGAGTAAGTATCTTATATCTCTCATATTTCTCTTTTAACGAATATGACAGTTCGCTGGATTTAAAATATCCCTCAACAATGCCGCTGTAAGGAATATTCGCCAGCCCATCTTGTACGAGCATCCTTTTTTCCAGATCATATATCACTGCATTGGACAGGCTGTTCAATATGAAAGGCGAATGCGTAGACATGATAAACTGGATATTTGGAAATATTGTTGTCAGTAAATCCAGTATCTTCTTCTGCAGTTCAAGATGAAGATGAGTCTCGATTTCGTCAATCAGAACAATTCCCGGCATGTTGAAATCGAATATCCGTCCCTTGCTTTTCTGCATTCGCATCATTACGTCTAAGATGATATCCAAAGCCGCCGCAAAACCGCTCGCCAATGTATTGAAGTCAAAAACTTCTCTGTCTTTTTCCTTTATGGAAAATGAAAATGTATCTTCTTCAAATATCAATTCAAGAGATGAGTCGTCAAATATTTTCTGCAACAAATCCTGAAACTTCGCGAACCATTCTGCAATTGCTTCTGCTTTTTCCTGTTTTCTGTTACTTCTGGCCAATGCTTCCGTCACCTTGAGATCCGCCAAATATTTTATAAATTCCTGCCGTGGCGTCTCTTCCATCGTATATATATCTTTCAGCTCTACCTTTTCAATATGGCCTGGCTGCTCTGCATAAAATGCCCTCTCTGCTTTATAGTATGCTAAAACAAATTCTCCCTCTTTAAAGTAATCTCTTAGTAATTCCTCCTGGCAATTGAACCGTAATTTCACACCTGTTTTTGTGGCACCCGTTTTTTCTAATTCTTCTTCATGATATTCGACCCAGTTTTTTTCATCCCTCCTTGCTTTTGGGTCTTGTAGAAGACTGCTTAGACTACGTAATATATTTGCCACTTCTTTGGAAGTGATTCGAAGATTTAAATAATCAGACAGCGCCTCCAGTACACTCGTCTTTCCGCTTCCGTTTTTGCCTGTAAGAATCAAATGCTTTCTCTCTCCGTCTGACAGTGGTATCGTAATATTTTTCAAATGCCTGACACATTCTATTGTGATATCCGATATAAAAATGTTCTCCATATTGCCTCCATATCCGTTTCCTGATCCGAAGTTGCTAAGTATATCCCTATTATAGAAGATAATCAAATGGATTTCAACCTCTCCAATCGTATTTTGAAGTCGTATTGAAGTTGACTTTGAAGTTGCTTTGAAGTATAATTGAAGTACTTCAAAGATATCGATTCACAGGAGGAGATCATGTATCTGGAACAATTGGTTGCGATTTCTGCAATAGAAGATATGAATATGGAATGCAAAGCAAAGCTGAGCAGAAATGATGTTGTCGGCTGGCTCAAGACGATCGCAGGATTTTCTAATGCGGAAGGCGGCTCTTTTTTCATCGGCGTAGAAGATAAGACAAACAAATTAATCGGATTCTCCAGAAAAGATGCGGACAATGAGCGCAACTTTTTGAATAATCAGATTAATGAACACCTGTTTCCAAGGCCCGCATTGCGGATATCTTTCATCCGATATGAAAAAAATGGACGGGAATTATATTTGATCAGGGTGGATGTAACGGAATCTCTGATAAAACCGGTCATTGTAAAATTTAATCATATCCCTTCTATTTATATGAGGCGGGATGGATTTACAAACGGCGCGACCTATGAAGAAATCATTCAGATGAGTATTAAGAGCAGCAACACACAATTTGATATTCTTGAATCGGAAGAAATCTATGTAAGAGAGGAATTTTCCAAACTTTTTGCATTTCACCAGGAGCATAATGGCGGCGCAAAGCTGACGGACAAAGCGCTGATGTCGCTTGGATTTTTTACGCCGGATCACAAACTTAAAAACGGTGCCCTGCTGTTCCGGGACGGGTATGATCAGCCCAAAACAGAAGTGCAGTGCTCTGTCTTTTCAGGTTTTAATAAAGGCAGCGAAAGAATCGTCACCATCAATCGTTTCAAAGGAAATATCACAGACAGCATTTGCTATATGCTGGAATTTGTAAAGCAGCGAATGAACCATACCTTTATCAAGCTGGCAAATTCTCGCGTAACGATTGATTCTTATCCGGAACGCGCCTTGTTTGAAGGCATTGTAAGCGCCGTAGCACACCGAGATTATTTTCTGGATGGAACGCAGATTCAAGTCGATATGTTGAAAGACAGGCTCGAAATTTCTTCACCGGGAAGTTTTTATCAGGGAGAAAAGATTGGCAAAACTTATGATCTGTCTAAAATAATTTCCAAAAGAAGAAATGAATTGATCTGCGGGATATTGGTCAAATGCAATGTTATGGAAGCGGCAGGCACAGGCTTTGATAAAATCATGCAGGAATATATGGATGCTGATGAGCGCCATCGCCCCTATATCTATTCCGCGTCGGATCATTTTACATTGGTATTGCCGGATCTGACCTATTCCGAGGGTGTGATCGCGGATGATGCCGAAAATGTGGAATTTGTACCTGTACCAAATGGGACCCCGCATGATGAAAAGGTACTGTCCTTCTGCTACAATACCGCAAGGAAGGCCGCCGAGATCGCAGAATATCTGGAATTAAGCGACTCTTCTTATTTCCGGAAAAAGATTTTGGAAAATCTGGTGGAGCATCACTATCTGGAAAAGGATAAGGCCGCCGGAACTAACTACTATAAAGCCAACCGAGATATAGTCGGCCTGGGGTAAAAGCTGTTAACGAAAAATACGAATCACGGAGGAAGCCTATGGATTTAATGAATTACACCGCCGCCGAACAGAAGCAGGTCCTGTCCGCCGGCCAGGTACAGTCCCTGGATATTCTCGCGCTCACCAACCAGGAGCTGGAGGATTTTATGGTAAATGAATATCTGGAAAACCCGCTGCTGGAGCGCGCGGAGCAGCGGGAAAATGACCTGATGACAAGCATTGAAAAGTTTTCTGAGTCCGATGCCGGGACTTCCTACGCAGACCAGCACCCCGGCAATCCTGACGACAGAGAACATTTTGAGCAGGAATTTTCAGCCAGATCCGGCGACCCGGTAAAGGAACTCCTTTTGGGACAACTGAACTGGAAGGACTATTCCCAGAAACAGATGAAAATGATGAGCTATCTGGTGGACTGTCTGGACGATAAGGGATTTTTCACCCATGATTCCGGCGAGCTATCCGCCGAGTCCGGCTATCCGAAGGAGGAGCTGGATCAGTGCCTTGCCGTCCTGCGGGAGCTGGAGCCTGCGGGGATCTTTGCGCCGAATCTGGCGGAATGCCTGATCAGGCAGCTGGAGGCAAAGGATCTTGCCGAGGAAACATTATGCGTGCTTCTGCGGGATTATCTGACAGAGCTGGTCAGCGGACAAATCGGAACCATCTCCCGGAGCCTGGGCATTTCCACGATCCGGGTCAAGGAATATATCCACCTGATCGGAAGCCTGAACCCCCGCCCGCTCATGGACGTCCAGTCGGAGGAATCATCCTATGTTGTGCCGGATATCATCGTGTCCCGCCCAGGGGGAAAATGGACCGTGGAGATCAACGACCAGTGGATGGGGGAATACCGGTTCAGCGATTATTACATCCACATGATGAAGGACGCGACGGATCCCGAGCTCACCGCTTACTTCAAGGAACGACTGGAACGGGCCAGGTTTGTGTTCGGCTGTGTGGAACAGAGGCGAAAAACCATTACCCGCATTATGGAAGCGATTTTGGCGCGGCAGGAGGATTATTTTATACATCGGGACTCCTTGAAGCCCATGGGAATGGAGGACATCGCGGCGGACTTGAGGGTCTCTGTGTCTACCGTGAGCCGGGCAGTCAGGGGAAAATATGTCCAGTACAAAAAGACAGAGCCGTTGGAAGCATTGTTTACATAGGCTCTATGCTCTGAGCTTGCAGGCCGAAATTACAGACTTCGGATTGCAACCGTACAGGTGGAAAATTTTCATTTAGTATGGGGACTGCCCTGCCAGGGGGCAATCCCCAATACTGTACTTACCTGCAGCCATGCAGCGTAATACTGGGCCGCAGAATGAGCTGTCATTTTATAAAACTACTTTCCCAAAATCCGAAGCCGGGTGCTTGCACAGCGGGCAGATAAAATCTTCCGGCAGCTCCGCCCCCACATATTCATACCCGCAGATCCGGCAGCGCCATACGGTCTTGCCGCTCTCCGTTTTGCCTGCTGCCTGCGGCTTCGGCTTGATATTGTTCAGATAATACTCGTAGGTGACTGACGGCGTCTGGCTCAAAACCTCCATATCGGTGATGGTCCCGATAAACATCGTATGGGAACCCAGATCCTGTGTCTTCTCTACCTTCACAGAAATATACGCATTGGTTCCCTCCGTAATATGCCGGATGCCATTGGTCCCGGTCTCATATGCGTCAAAGCCGGCAAACTTGTCCGCGTCCCGCCCTGACTGGAACCCAAACCGCTTGAACAGTTCAAAATCCGCATCCTGGCTGATGATCGATACGGTAAATTCTCCGGTCTGCTTGATCATATCATGGGTAAAATTTGCTTTGTTCACTGCAATGCTCATCTGATTCGGCTCCGACGCCGCCTGGATGGCCGTGTTGATGATGCAGCCGTTGTCCTTGCCGTCCGCCTTTGCGGTCAGGACGAATAATCCGTAGGTTAACTTGTACATTGCTTTTTTGTCCATAAAACAGTCTCCTTTACTTTGTATTGCTTTTTGTGTCATGTCCGGCTCGCATTGCGCCTTTACCGAGTTATCTCTAACAATACTTTTTCTTTAATTATACTCATACGCAGCATTTCAGTCAATGTATCCTGCTATTTTCTCCTGTTATCCAAATCACAAAAACCCGGAGCCGGACAGCTTCTGCACTGTCCCGCGCTCCGGGTTGTATATCCGTTGCTTCATCTATAAAAGAGGGGCCATTATCCCTCGATGGCAATATACTTCTTTTCCTCAACCTGCGGCTTTTTCTCTTCCGGCTTTGGGATCGCCAGCTTCAGTACCCCGCTCTCATACTTGGCGCGGATGTCTTCCTGCTTTACCTCTTCTCCGACATAGAACGATCTGCTCATACTGCCTGCATACCGCTCCCGGCGCACAAACCTTCCGGTCTTCTTATCTTCCTCGTCTTTGCTGAGCCCCTTTGCCGCGCCGACTACCAGATATCCGTCATTCAGTTCCAGGGAAAGCTCTTCTTTCTGAAAACCGGGCAGATCAATGTCTACCTCATAGTGGTCATCATGCTCCTGTACGTCTGTCTTCATCATATGCATTGCGTGGCGTCCGTACAGCTTTCTCTGTGCTTTCTCCATTGCCCTGTTGTCATACGCGGGAAAATCAAAAAATCCATCAAATAAATCATCAAATAAGTTTTCTCCAAAAATACTGGGTGTCATCATAAGTCATCGCTCCTTTTCTAATGAAAAACAACTTGTTAACTCGAACCGGGGATGCTTCGTATAATTCGTATCAAGATACTTCCTGCGGATTATACCAGGAAGGAAACGGGACTTCTAAGTGGTTCCTTTCTTTCCTTCTCCTTTGTTCTATCTGTACTATAACACGCAAATTAGCACTCGTCAATAGCGAGTGCTAATTTTTTTGTGAACTTTCTGTGACCGCCGGCCCTTCATAAGTTCATTCATCTTCCTTCAGGATTCCTCAGTTGTTCCATATCATACCCCATAATACTCCCGGATCGCCCGCGCCGCATATTCCGAGCAGCCTTCTCCAAACTGCGCGTCCGTCACCTCCGCCAGTTTCCCGTTCTGCAGATATTCCTTCGCCAGATCCAGCAGGATGCTCCTTGCGTTGTCCAGCCGGAACATGTTCTTGTAGCTCTCGGCAAGCCTTTTCACGGCCTCTTCTGCAAGTAATGCATCCCCGGTTTCCTTTGCCTTCATGAACTGCCGGTAGATCTGCTCGTTTTCCTCCTGGGGCTGCGCAAAATCCTCCGTGTTCCCGGTGGATTGCAGGATGGCTTCCATGGCCTTTTCCTTGCTGCCGTACCAGCGGAATATATCCGAGAGCGCCTGCTTATTCTGAAAGCCGGACGCCAGGTACTCCCGGTACTGCTCCAGGCCGCCGTATTTTTCCGCCTGTTCCTCCAGATTCTGTTTCGGCATACACTCCAGAGTATGGTCTAAGATCTTCTGTACCTCTTCATTGCTGAATGCTTCAAAGCTCATGATATTGACTCCTTTCATTACATCTGTGATCAGTTCGATGATCCCGTTCAGCCTGTTCCGCTTCCGCTCCAACAGGGACTTCTGTGTCCGAAGAACCTGCTCCCGGTCATAATCCGGGTTGTCCAGGAGCCTCCGGATATCCGCCAGAGGGATCTCCAGCTCCCGGAAAAACAGGATCTCCTGGAGCCTTTCGATGGTCCGGTTGTCATATAAGCGGTAGCCGGCTTCGGTCATCGCCGCCGGCTTCAGAAGCCCGATCTCATCGTAATACCGCAGCGTCCGGATGCTCACCCCTGTGATCTCCGACACCTCTTTTACGGTTTTCATGGTCTTGTTTCCTCCTTTCGGTTTCATCCTAAACCATGACGCCGCGGGAGAGTCAATACTGATTTTTTAACGGATTGTCAACCTCACTTATCCAAATCCAACGGTTCCTCCGGCAACGCTGCCGCAATGCTCATCTTCTCATAAACCATCCGCAGAAGCTGTGTCCGGCTTGTAGTTCCCAGGGAAACCGGCGCGAAAAAGACCCGCTGCCCGTTCTGCGTGGTACACAGGTCGAAAAAGGAACGCCGATGGGGAATCAAAACCGCGAGCCGCTCCAGGATCTGCGTCTGCAATGCAGTGACATCCTTCTGTATATGTAAATTCAGAATCATTTCGTCCAATTGATTCCACTGGCTGTTATCTAAAGTAATCATCTTATTTCGCCCCTCCATGAAATTATTTTATCATTGTTTACGAAAATAGTAAATCGGTCCGCTGTTAATAAGCCATATTTCCAGAATAATGCCAAGTAGCTTCCTCGTGTCAGAGAGAAGCTGCTTGGTATATTCATTTTTACTTTTGGCCAGGGTCTGACCAGTAACGAGCAGGGCGCAGAAGGAAAGGAACTGCAATGAGTTTGTTGTATTTTTCTGTGAAAGCCTGTATACTAGGAAAAAAGAGAGCCGGTTTTACTGGTTCTTTGGAGGCGCAATGCAGGCCGCCTGAAAACAGACCGGGGATATACGATCGTATTTTTGAGAGGAACAGGTGATTAAGATGGAAATTGACAAAATGTTCAACGTTAACGCAGACTGCCAGCCTGATCTGCATTACATGGTCGATATTACAGAACGCCTTCAAAAGATAAAAGAAATGGTAGACGCTGGTCAGTATTTTACCATCAACCGGGCCAGACAATATGGAAAGACAACGACACTCCAGGCATTGGGAGCGTTTTTAAAAAAGGATTATATCGTGGTGAGTCTGGATTTTCAAATGCTGGGTGCGGCAAAATTTAAAGACGAAAATGTTTTTTCCGTTGCTTTTGCCAGACATTTTATTCGGGCGTTGGAAAGAGATGCAAGGATTAATCCCAGACAGACTATGCCCTTAAAGGAAGAGCTTAAAAAACATAAAACAGAACTGGAACTTCTGGAGCTATTTGAATTTTTAAGCGATATCTGCAGAGAGGCCCCCAAACCGGTCATCCTGCTTGTCGATGAGGTGGACAGTGCTTCGAACAACCAGGTTTTCCTGGATTTTCTTGCACAGCTTCGTGGATATTATATCAACAGGAAGAGTGTTGCGGCTTTCCACTCTGTGATCCTTGCAGGGATTTATGATGTGAAAAGCATAAAGAGAAAAATCCGTTCTGATGAGGAACAGAAGGTCAATAGTCCGTGGAATATTGCGGCAGATTTCCTGATAGATATGAGTTTTTCGGTAAAAGATATTATCGGAATGCTGAACGAATACGAGAAGGACCATCATACCAATATGGACATCTGTCAGATCGCGGGGCTGCTTCATGATTATACATCAGGGTATCCGTATCTGGTATCCAGGCTTTGTAAACTTATGGATGAAAGGGTTGCCGGTGATGAATTATTTCCAGACAGGCAGAGCGCGTGGACGGAAGATGGATTTTTGAAGGCGGTCCGCATTTTATTATCTGAACCAAACACGTTGTTTGATTCGCTGCTCCATAAGTTAGAGGACTATCCAGAGTTGGATTCGATGCTCCGAAGCCTTCTCTTCCAGGGAAAAGAAATCTCCTATGTAATCGGAGTACGGTCGATTGAAGCTGCTCTGATGTTTGGCTTTGTAAAAATAAGGGACAATCTGGTACAAATCGCGAACCGGATATTCGAAACATTGCTGTATAATTTTTTCCTTGTATCCCCGGAAATGCAGCGGGAGGGGATCTGCGATGCCGCATGGAAAGACAAAAACCTCTTTATAGAAAACGGACGGTTGAATATGAAGAGGGTCATAGAGCGGTTTGTGATACACTTTGATGACCTCTACGGGGATCTGGGAGAGAAATTTTATGAAGATGACGGACGGCGGTATTTTATGCTGTTTTTAAAGCCTGTAATTAACGGGCAGGGGAACTGTTATGTGGAAGCCGAGACAAGAAACAGAGAACGAACGGATTTGATTGTGGACTATCATGGAGAGCGTTTTATCATCGAAACCAAGGTCTGGTATGGACCTGCAAGACATGCGGAGGGGGAACGGCAATTGTCAGATTATCTGGAGCATTACCATTTGAAAACAGGGTATATGGTGACATTTCAGTTTAATAAAAGAAAAGAAATCGGCGTCAAAGAAGTTGCTGTGGGAGATAAGGTGCTGGTGGAGGCCATCGTGTAGATACGGAATGTCTGCCCCAGGCATCTTTTTTCACTTTTCCATGCGCTTTGCCGGTTTGGCTGCGTGGCAGAAAGAAAACGGATTCAATAAAAAATGCCTTTGACTTTTCCCTTACGGTAACGTGTATACTGGTAAGAAAGAAAAGGTGGTGATTATCAGTGCTGTCTATTGGTGAGTTCTCAAAAATATACAGCGTGTCTGCCAAAACTCTCAGATATTATGCTGAAATAGGGCTGATTCTGCCGAGTGAAATCAACCCGGAAAAGGGAAGAGATGAAAAAGCAATTACACGAACAGGAAAAGAGCCTGCATCAACTGGAATGCGACACGCATTTGGGGAAGTTAGTCGGAAGAATCAGAAAGGAACATTTAACGGTAACCAATCCGCCAATGGTTTTGTTTCACAGCAATGAGTTTACTCCATTGGGGTTAGATAAAGAATTTGCCGTTCCGATCAGGGAATGTGTAACTGGAACAAGGGATTTTAAGGCAGGGTTATGTCTGAAAACCGTTGTAAAGGACAGTTATCGGATTCGAAAGATATGAAAAACGGAGGCATTTCGCCATGATATTGCAAATCACTTGTCTGTACTTAATGGGCTGTTAAATCATGGAGAACTGGATGAAAGCAAAGCATACCTGAACAAGCTGAAAACGTTTTCAACTTCCCTGTCTTTTCCATACCAAACCGGCAATCCGGTAGTGGATATTTTGCTGAGTGGAAAATTGGGACTGGCAAAGGAAATTACAACAGAGATTTCTCTGTTACTGCCAAGGCCCTGTGGGATAGAAGATTTTGATCTGTGCGTGATTTTTGCATACGCTTTGGATAATTCAATCAATGCGTGCCGGTTGACCGAGGGAGTAAAGTCAATTCGTATCAGCGGAGAGCGGCAGGGCGATTTCTATATGCTGGCATTTGAAAACACCTGTTTAGATGAACCGTTGCCTCCAGCGGGAATCGGGCCTTCCAATATCAAATCGGTGGCGGAAAAATATTATGGCGCGATGCTGACAGAAAAAGTGGGACAGCGGTTTTTTTTGAATGTGCTGCTGAACATTTCAACAGGAAAAGGAACGTACCAAAGAAACTGGGAATAAGGAAGCCATTTCCTTTGGAAAAAATGATTTATAATAGGAGCTGGTTTAAGGAGAATTTCTTTTGGAAAATTAATAACTCAAACTTCCCACACCGCATGGTGTGTTGAACCTTGAAAAATCAATACTTTAACACATAAAAAAGGCATAAACCTCTTGTCTGTGGTATAATTGAG